>NZ_JBSFWD010000010.1:0-231187 GCF_053592655.1 Streptosporangium sp. NPDC002607 | reverse complement strand
GCCGCGTTGTCGTCGGTCACCGCAGCACGCTGCGGCTCCCTCCTCCGCCTTGCGAGGCACCACCTGACCGATCCTCGCCACGGCAAGATCCGCAGGACAGGGCCTAGGGCGGGTGGCGCGCGGTCACCTGGTCGCGGTGGTCTCCTCGGGCAGGGTGGGGGGCTCGAAATCGAACCAGATCGGCTGCCAGTCGCTCAGCTCGTGGAAGCGGCGCAGCTCGGCGACGCCGCTGAGCCAGCCCATCCACCCGGCGTACGGGGGATTGCCCTCGTCGAAGCCGCTCATCACGAAGGTGAGCCGCGTCGCGCCGTCCGAGCCCTCCAGCTCCCAGCTGGAGACGCCGAAGCCCGGCCACTCCAGGGAGAACCTGCGGCCCGGCTCCACCTCGACGACCTTCCCCGGCGCCTCGTCCACCTCGAAGCCGCCCATGGCGAAGCGCCCGCCGACGTACGGCTCGATGTCGATCCGGTAGCCGAACCACCGGCTGAACTTCTCCGAGTCGACGAGCGAGTCGTACACCTCCTCGGGCGAGGCGCCGATGAGGAACCGCTCCTGCATTCGCGGGGAGGTGAAGTCGCACTTCGGGGTGAGCTCGCGGCCCTCCAGGTGGTCGATCAG
Source organism: Streptosporangium sp. NPDC002607 (assembly GCF_053592655.1). Classification (NCBI taxonomy): domain Bacteria; kingdom Bacillati; phylum Actinomycetota; class Actinomycetes; order Streptosporangiales; family Streptosporangiaceae; genus Streptosporangium; species Streptosporangium sp. NPDC002607. The sequence continues at coordinate 230,569 of NZ_JBSFWD010000010.1, read as the reverse complement.
GTTCGCGATCGACAGGCACCAGAACGTCTGCAGCGTCCCCCGGACGCCGCCGTTGCCGGAGATCGCCTCCCGGTAGTCGAAATGGGTCTGGGAGAGCGACAGGGCGGTCGACTCCGCGCTCTCCTCCTCCAGCCGGATCTCGACCGTCGTCTCCTCGCCGTCGATCAGCCACGACAGGCGCAGCGTGTGGTCGTCGACGTGCAGCGGGCGCTGGTGGGGCGCGTGGCCCTCGGGGGTGTGGCGTCCCCAGAACTCGTACCGGTGCGGCAGCTCGACCTCGGCGTGTTCGGCCAGCCAGATCCGCAGCTCGCCCGGGTCGGTCAGGGCGTGGTGGACCGCCTTGAGCGGTGCGGCCACGCGTGCGTTCAGCCTCATCGGCTCACTCACGGGGTTCTCCCTTGGGGTAGCAGGCCACGGCGAGCTTGAAAGCGTCACCTTCGGCGCCGCCGTAGCGGGTGAAAAGGTCCTGCAGGGTGGACTGGAGGTCGTTCAGGAACTCCTGACGTCGTTCCGGCGGCACCCGGATCTCGCCGGACACGCCGACGGAAGGCAGTTCGGGCGCGGTCCTGTCCAGCGCGCCGATATCGGCCTGGACCTCCTCCATGAGGTCAAGCAGGTAGCCCAGGCCCAGCTCGTCCTGGGTTCTGCGCAGGCCGATCCGGCCGACGAGACGGGGTGAGAGCCAGTAGGAGCGGGCGCTCGCCTGGTAGACGCCCTCGTGGATGCCGCGCACCCTGCGCTCGGACACCTGGGTCACCAGGCCCGCCTCCACCAGGCGTTTCACGTGGTAGTAGACCCGCTGCGGGGTCTGGTCGAGCAGGGCCGCCACCTCGGTGCACGAGCGCGGCTCGGCGAGCCGCCGCAGCACCTCGATACGCTGCGGTTTGAGCAGCGCCTCGGCCTGATCGATCTGCTCCAGATACAGGACATCTCTCATCGCAAAATCGAGCCTGTACATAAAATTCTATTTTGTCAATGACTCGGGCGCATCGCCCCCGGCGGGGCGGCCGGGACGGAGCCGAGGGCGCGGGTGGGTGGATGCTGAGAGGGCCGCCTGGGCGGGCCGGCCGCCTCACCTTCCGGTCATCAGCCCGGTCATCGGCCCGGTCGCTGGCCGGGTCACTGGCCGCTCCGGATGGCGGATGCGGGCCTCACGCGGTTAAAGCGCCCATCGGCGGTCACGGTGGCGGATGTGGGGGGAGAATCTGGCGCCGGGGGGCGGCCTCATCGGGGCTCGGCACTGGAATGGATCGCAGGCGCTGCGGCACTTTGGCGGTATTAGGGGTCTATTCTCGTACATGTCGCGATAGGTGCGTAAATAGTCGGTCATCATTGTGTCTGTCCGGACCTGCGGATACCTGGGGGCGGCAGCCCGGCTTCACAGATTCATCCCCCGGCTGGACTGGTAAGGGCAGATCCAGGCAAAAACCACGCTGCCGAAATTCACCAGCATGGTGTGCGGGGTCCGGCCTGCCGTCTCGGTGACCTGGAGCCTGATCACGGAACCGGCCCGCATCCAACTCGCCACGTCGTCCTCGGTGGGTTCGTGGCCGTGCAGGCGCAGCATCAGGTCGTGGGGCTGACCGAATATCCGTAGATGTAGTTCGCACGTGGGTTCGATATCCGCCATGATTCGCCGTCCAATGTGGCATAGACCCGGCGGGGTTGTCGGCGTCCCTTCGAGCGTACTCCCGCCGTGCGCGCGCACCCGGACCCGTGTCCGGCGGGTGACCGGCCATCCTGATCGGCGGTGATGGGATGCCCTGCCCGCATGCTTTCGGGCGCATTGTCGTATTCCTCGACTTCAAAACTGAAAATGCAGGAAAAATGGCTGATTCTTCCTTGTCATTGAGCGGCCAATGAGCATTCAAGTGCTGATTCTCGTGGATATTCTCAGCAATCCGCGATCTCATATTCCCGCCAGTCCTTCGGGATCTTTTCTGGGATGAGGAGAGTCATATGGCCAATTCGCGAAGAATCGCGGCGATCGCGGCCGCGATCGCGACGGCGGTCAGCCTCGGGGCCGTCGGCGCGCAGGCGTCGACGGCGGACGCCCGACGGTCGACGGCGGACGCCCGGTCGGAGGCCGCGGCGCCCACGAGGGGGGTCCGGATCACCCGTTTCCTCGGCGAGCAGCGCCTGCCGAACAAGATGCGGTTCCGGGGGACCACGGTCGGCGGCATCTCCGGCATCGACCGTGACCCGCGTACCGGCACCTGGTACTTCATCTCCGACGACCGGTGGCGCTACAACCCGGCCCGCTTCTACACCGGCCGCCTTGACATCAACCCGGTCACCGGAGCCTTCACCGGGGTGAACCTCACCGGGGTCACCACCCTGCGGCGCCCCGACGGGACCCCCTATCCCGCCTACGGCCAGGCCGAGTCCGCCGATCCCGAGACGATCCGCTACGACAGGTGGAGCAACCGGCTGCTCTGGGGCCACGAGGGCGACCGGCCGGACGCGACGCATCCCGAGATCCCGGTCTCCGACCTGTTCGTCCGCTGGACCAACACCCGGGGACGCCACCTCGGAGAGCTGACGACCCCCCGCAACATGAAGATGACCACCACCGACAGCGGCCCCCGGCGCAACTTCGGCTTCGAGGGCCTGACCTCCACGGCGCGCACCATCACGGCGGTCACCGAGGGCCCCAGGTACGAGGACGGCGAGCCGCCGACCGCCACCAAGGGCGCCCCGGCCCGCATCACCGTGTGGAGCCGCGACGGCAGGCCGCGCGGGCAGTACGTCTACCCGATCGACCCGCTGCCGGCGGCGCCGATCCCGCCGACCGGCCAGTCCGACAGCGGCGTCTCGGAGATCCTGGCGATCGACGACTACCGCTACCTCGCCCTCGAACGCTCCTGGATCGAAGGCGTCAACTACAAGGTCAAGCTGTATGAGATCGACCTGCGCGGTGCCACGAACGTGCTGAACAGGGACAGCCTGTCGACCGGCCGCCCGTATCGCCCGGTTTCCAAGCGCCTGGTCTCCGACCTCAGCACGGTGCGGACACCGGTGCAGAACCTGGAGAGCCTCGCCTGGGGACCGCGTCTGCGCAACGGTGAGTGCACGCTGGTGATCGGTTCCGACGACAACTTCAGCGAGCAGGAGGTCACCCAGTTCCTGGCCTTCGCCGCCAGGGGCTGCTGACAGGGCGGTCGGCACCAACCCGGACGCTGAAAGACTCCGGCGCGGCCGGGACCCACGACACGGGTCCCGGCCGCGTCGGCCCATGTGGGGCCACCTCGCGGGAGGCCGACGAGGATCCCCGAATGCGATCTCCGGCGTCGGTCCTTGAATGTGCCGTCACGGAGTGGCGGGACGGCTGGGACGAGGCCGGATGTGATCTCCGGGGTCGGCTCTTGAGCGTGCCGAACCCCGCTGGGGCGACCTCCCGGACGCACTCCGGCCCTACGGCTCGATCGATTCTCGCCCGGTTGGACCCTCCCACTGTGGGAACCTCCATGCTGGTGGCGTGAACGAGGGATATCTGCCGATCGGGCGGTTCGCGAGGCTCTGCCGGCTCAGCGTCAAGCAGTTGCGGCACTACGACGAGCTGGGCCTGCTGACCCCGGACCACGTCGATCCGGACACCGGCTACCGCTACTACCGGCCGGACCAGGCACGCGCCGCGATGCTGATCAGCCTGCTCCGCTCCATCGACGTGCCGCTGCCCTCGATCGGGCGGGTGCTGTCCGGCGACACGGGTGCGCTCGGTGACGTACGCGACCGGATGGAGGCCGATCTGGCGCGCCGCGAGCGCAACTTCGCCGCGCTTGAACGCATCCTCTCCGAAGGGCTGCACCGGCCGGAGGTGACGGTGGTCCGCGAGCCCGCCCGGCGGGTGGCCGTCGTCAGGGACGTCGCGACACTGGACCGGATCGGCGTCGTCACCTCGGCGTGCGTGGCCCGGCTGCTCGCCGCCGTGGGTGACCCGAGGGAGCTGATGATCGGGCTGTTCCCACTCGACCTCGCGCCGGAGCTCACCGTGGCCGTCGCCGTGGAGACGTCCGAGGATGTGCCGGGGACGTCCCCGGACGTCCTGCCCGGCGGTCTGTACGCCTCGGTGACGCACGTCGGTCCTTACCACCAGATCCCGCTCACCGCGCACGCGCTGCTCGCCTGGGTGGGCGAGCGCGGGCACACGCCCGAAGGCCCGCTGCGCGAGGTGTACGTCTCCAATCCCGCCACTACACCGCAGGACCGGCTGGTGACCCATCTGATGATCAAACTGGAGGATCCGGAGTGAACTGGTATTCAGCCGCGGACGATCCCGAAGTGGTGGAGTTCGGCCCCGCGCGCGGGCTCTCGGTCACCGGGCAGGGAGCGCCGGGCGGACCGGTCTACACGACGAGCGTGGGAGCGCTGTACGCCGTCGCCGGGGCGCTGCTCGGCATCGCGGCCCGCTCCGTACGGCCGTTCGAAATGCCCCCCCTGGAAGGCCGCTGGTGGGCCGAGGACGAGCGGCCGCCGCTCGACGTGCCGCGCGAGGAGTGGTGGTGGCACCTGTTCCTGCGGCTGCCGGAGCCGGTGGACGAGGCGTGGGCCGACGAGGCGCGCCAGTCCGCGGGGCACCCGGCCGCCGCCAGGGTGCAGCTCGTCACCTTCACCGAGGGACTGTGCGTGCAGGCTCTGCACCGCGGACCGTACGCGGAGGAGCCGAAGACCCTCGCCAGGATGGACGCGCTGATGCGGAGCGAGGGGCTGGTCCGGAACGGCCTGCACCACGAGATCTACCTGTCCGATACGTCGGAGACCGACCCGGAGAAGATGCTGACCGTGCTCCGCCAGCCCGTTCGCGTCGCCTGGACCCGTGGCCGTGATTCGACACCGAGTGTACGGAATCCGTTACCGCGCTATTCCGGCCCCTGGTCGGCGTAACTTTCCTCATTAAAGACCGACACTAATTATCCGGGCCCCGCTGATTCCCGCTCCGCGCGGCTCGCTCGGCTGGATTCTCCCGGCTGGGAAAGCCTTCGAAGGCCCGCCTCACGCTGCCGGTTTGAGGCGGGCCTTCGCCTTTGCGTACCAGGTCATCCGGGTGATCGCCGATCTCCGGGAGGGGGCGTCCGGGCCCTCCCGGGAGCTTTCCGACCGGAGGTTCCGGCCATTGCCGCCTCGGTCGCCGGCGGGCGACTTCTTTTTCTCCGATTCCCGCTCCGAGTCATCCGCTACGCGCCGGAATTTTATTCGTGTAATGACAGATTTAACAATTTGGCTATACGATCGCCGTTCGTGGCTGAAGTTGATCTTTCGGGACCCCGATTGGCCGACGACCTGTTCTTTGTCGTGCACGACAAAGAACAGGTCGTATGAGGCTCCATTCCCGGCTGACCGGGCTGGGGCCGGCCGGCGCGATCCTGGGGGAACTGATGCTCGCCGGGCAGGTCGCGGTGAGATCGGAGGCGGGACGGATATGGCTCGTCGCCGTCGACGCGGCGCCGGCCGGTGACGCGCCTACTCGGCCGCGGGAGCCACCGGAGCGGCCGGGATGGCCGGGACGCACAGCGGCCCGTCCTCGGCCGTCGGCTGCTCGGCGTCGGCCGGGGCGCTGCCGGCCGGCCTGGCCGCCTTGGTCAGCAGACCGGCCACCACGCAGACGTCACCGTCGTTGGCGGCGTACGCCACACCGGCGGCGGCCAGCCCGCCCACGACCAGCGCGGCACCGATCACGGCCGCCAGCTTGCGGGGGATGTTCATCAAAGCTCCCTCTGTCGGGGTTCCTGTTTCGGATCACCGCCCATTCAGCCGCACCCGGCATTCGGCCGGCGTTCGGGAAAATCCGGAGCCCTCCACGGCCGAACGCCGGCCGGTGTGAATACCAAACGCGGGACAAACACCTCGTCGGCGAGGATGAAGCCGTGTGCACGCGGGACGCTCGGGGAGGGACAGGCTTGTGCGGATCTTGATAGCCGAGGACGAGCCGCTGCTGGCCCGGACCCTGGCCGCCGGGCTGCGCCGGCAGGCCATGGCGGTGGACGTGGCCACCGACGGGGCCACGGCGCTGGAACGGCTCGCGGTCACCGACTACGACGTGCTGATCCTCGACCGTGACCTACCCGTCGTGCACGGCGACGAGGTGTGCCGGAGGCTGGTCGAGGCCGGGACGCCGTGCCGGATCCTGATGCTGACCGCGGCGCGCACGCTCGACGACACCGTCACCGGGCTCGGCCTCGGCGCCGATGACTACCTGACCAAGCCGTTCCGGCTCCCGGAACTGGTCGCACGGGTACTGGCGTTGCGGCGCCGCCCGTCACAGGCCCGCCCGCCGGTACTGGCCGCCGCCGGGGTACGGCTCGATCCCTACACCCGGCAGGTCAGCCGGGACGGCCGGCAGATCCGCCTGCCCCGCAAGGAGTTCGCCGTACTGGAGATCCTGCTGGCCGCCCGGGGCGGTGTGGTCAGCGCCGAGCACCTGCTGGAGAAGGCCTGGGACGAGCACGCCGACCCTTTCACCAACGCGGTCCGGATCACCGTCCACTCGCTGCGGCGCAAGCTCGGCGAGCCACCGCTGATCCACACCGAGATCGGCGTCGGTTACCGGCTGGCTCCGGAATGAGCGCCCGATCCGGTGGCGATCGGCCTGGTCACGGGATGACCGCCCGGCGCCGGATGACGATCCGTACCCGGCTCACCCTGCTGTACGGCGTCACCTTCACCGCGGCCACCGCCGCCGCGCTGGCCGCCGTCTACCTGCTGATGTCCGGGCTGCTCACCCCGGCGGTGGCCCCGGTGGCGCCGGTACCGGCAGGCGTCACGCCGGGCACGTCGGCCGGACCCGGTGTCCAGGGCGCCCCGCAGGTGCTCGACGACCTGCTGCGCGTCTCCGGGCTGGCGCTGGCGGTGTGCTCGCTGGGCGCGGTGGCCATCGGCTGGATCGTGGCCGGGCGCATGCTGGCCCCCATCCGCCGGGTCACCGCCACCGCGGCGGGAATCGCCGGGGGGAACCTACACGAGCGCGTCGCCCTGCACGGCCCCGCCGACGAGCTCAAGGAACTGGCCGACACCTTCGACGGCATGCTCGCCCGCCTGCAGTCCGCCTTCGACGGCCATCGGCGCTTCGCCGCCAACGCCTCGCACGAGCTGCTCACCCCGCTGGCCACCAGCCAGGCACTCCTCGACGTCGCCGCGGCCGAGCCCTCGGCCTGCGACGTGCCCGCGCTGCTCGCCGACCTGACCGAGGTCAACGCGCGCAGCGAGCGGATCGTCGGCGCGCTGCTCGACCTCGCCCGAGCCGACCACGGCGTCAGCGCCGTCGTGACCGCCGATCTGGCCGACTTCGCCCGCGACGCGATCGCCGTCACCTCCGGCGAGGCCGACCGGCGGGGCGTGGCGGTGGTCTCGCGGCTGGAGGCGGCGCCGGTCATCGGTGATCCGACCCTGCTCCGCCAGCTCGCCGTCAACCTGATGACCAACGCGATCCGGCACAACCAGCCCTCCGGCCGGGCCATGGTCACCGTCACCACCGAACGGGATCAGGCCGTGATGACCATCGGCAACACCGGCCCCCCGGTGACACCGGACCGGCTGGAGCAGCTCTTCGAGCCCTTCGTGCGGGGTGCGGGCCGCATCCGTCACGGCCCCGAGGAGGGCGGGCGCGGGCACGGTCTCGGGCTCGCGATAGTCCGCGCGGTCGTCACCGCGCACCACGGCACGCTCACCGCGACCGCCAACCCCACCGGCGGCCTGACCCTCGTCATCGGCCTGCCGTCCGGCGGCTCGAAATGAGGGCGGGCCGAACAGCGCGAGCCGCCGCCATCCGGGTCGGTTCGCGGGCCGGTGTCGTGGAGGCGTGATCCGCGTGGGCTCCCGAGCCGATACGGCGCTGGATGATCACGGACTGGGACTGTTACCATCCATTCCATGATCTTCTTCTTCCACCTGCGTTAAGGGACCGTCGGCGAGGCGAGGAACCCCCGTCGTCGACGAGGCGGGGCGGCGTGGCGCCGTCCCGAACCTTGACGTGGGAGAAGAACGATCATCATGCGCACTCGCGCGCGTTTTCTCACCGCCCCGCGTCCCAGCGCCCTCGCCGTCTCGTGACGGCGGCGCGCCTGGTGGCGCGGTGCGTCCGAGGACTGGAGCCCATCGTGGCCTCCGAGATCCTCCAGCTCGGACTCGGTCCGATCACCCATCTGGGCCACCGTGAGGTGCACTTCCGCGCGCCTCGACCGGAGCCCGGGGTGGTCCGGCTGCGCACCGCGGACGACGTGTTCCTGCTCGCCGCCCAACTGCCGGACATCGGAGCGGCCAGAACGGGTGTCGACGCGCTCGCCGAGCTCGCGGCCGTCACCGATGTGGACACGCTGCTCCGGCACCGGCTGGGCTGCGGAGGCTCCGGCGAGCTCACCGGTGTCGAGATGTCGGCGTCCTTCCTGGGAAGGCGGAACTTCAGCCGGTACGACGCCGAGGACGCCGTCGGCCGGGCCCTGGCGCGGAGGCTGGGAGCCGGCTACCACTCGCGGCGCGGGGGCGTCGCGCCGCCGCCGGCCCACAGCGCGTGGCGGCTGATCCTGGACGGTACCCGGGCGACGCTCATGCTGAGGATCACCGACCGGCCGCTGCACCGCCGTACCTACAAGCGGTGCACGATCCCGGGCACCCTGCATCCTCCGCTGGCCGCGGCGATGGCCCGGATGGCCGACATCCGGTCCGATCACCGGGTGCTCGACCCCTGCTGCGGTGCCGGAACCCTGCTCATCGAGGCCGGACACCTGCGGCCGGACGCCCGCTTCTGTGGCTTCGACCTGGACCCGGACGCGCTGCGGGCGGCGCGCACGAACGCGGCGGACTCCCGGGCCATCACCGTCCGCCCGGCCGACGCCGGCGACCTGCCGCTGGCCGACGGCAGCATCGACCGCGTCGTGTGCAACCCACCCTGGGGTACGCAGGTCGCCGCGCACGGCCTGCTCGACGGGGCTCCCTCCCGGTGGTGGACGGAGCTGCGACGGGTCCTCGCCCCCGACGGAATGGCGGTGGTGCTGATCCCCGACACCGACGACCTCGGCACCGCCATCCGGCATCGGCTGGTCCCCGTCCACGTCCAGCAGGTCCGGCTCTCCGGCGCCAGGTCGTACATCGTCCGGCTCATGGCGGGGGAGAGGCGTCAACGACGGACGTCCCGGCGCCGAGCACAGGGAGGATGAGCGCGCAGGTCGAAGGGGAAGGTCAGGGCGGTGGCGGGTACGGCGGGGGCGACCCCGCCGTACCCGGACCCTGGCCGCTCCGGCAGGGGGCGTCCGTACGGGTGCCCAACGGTGGCGGGAGTCAAGGAAGGCAGGTGTCGGCCGGTCAAATATTTGGCACGCAAAGGCCCCCGTGTCCAAGGCGGCAGTTTGGCCCGTCCCGTACCGGCCGATAACGACAGACGGCTCGGTAACCTCAGAGCGCTTCACATCGGGGGGTGGGATGCGGTCTCGATGCGGTCTGTCCCGTCTCGTCGTGGTCGCGATCCTTGTCGTCGCCACGGTGGTGAGCGGCTTCGCCGGTAGCCCGTCGCCGTCGCCGTCGCCGCCGGTTCGGGAGGGGGCCCCACTGCGGGACCCGTCGCAACTGGTGAGCCACCGGGGGGTCCTGCGCGCGCGGCTCGTCGTGGAGAGACGGCAGGTGGAGGTGGCCGGGCACCGGCTGTGGTCCCTGACGTACAACGGCGACTACATGCCGCCCACGCTGCGGATCCGGCCGGGGGACAGGCTGGAGCTGGCGATGGAGAACCGGCTGGGCAAGTACACCAACCTCCATGTGCACGGGCTGCACGTGTCGCCGAGCGGCAACTCCGACAACGTCTTCATCCACATCGATCCCGGGCAGACGTTCCACTACTCCTACCGATTCCCGGACAACCTCGCGCCAGGCACCTACTGGTACCACTCGCACGCGCATCCGATATCCGGAGTGCAGGTCGCCGGAGGGCTGTCGGGCGTCATCGTCGTCGACGGTCTGAAGCGGTATCTCCCGCCCGGCCTGCGCGACATCACCGAGCACGTCATCGCGCTCAAGGACTTCCAGATCCAGGGTGACGCGATCAGGACCCAGGATCTGCACATCGGCGCGCCCACCAACCGTACGGTCAACGGCCAGCTGAACCCGACCATCCACATCCGGCCGGGTGAGACCCAGCTGTGGCGGCTGGCCAACATCAGCGCCAACATCTACTACAAGGTCCACCTGGACGGGCAGCGGTTCCAGGTGATCGCCCATGACGCCAACCCCGTCGACCGGATCTGGTCGGCGGACTCGCTCCTCCTCGCGGCCGGTTCCCGGTTCGACGTGCTCGTACGAGGTGGTCCGCCCGGCCGTACCCGGCTGCAGACGCTCCCGTACAGCACCGGATCGGCCGGGAACAGGTTCCCGCAGGCGACCCTGGCCACCCTGGTCTCCGAGGGCACGCCGACGCACCCGGTGGAGCTGCCCGCGACCTTCGCGCCGACGGAGGACCTGAGCCACGCCGCCCTCGCCGCGCGGCGCACCATCGTGTTCTCCGAGAACAAGGCGGGAACCGAGTTCTACATCAACGGCAGGCAGTTCGACATGAACCGGGTGGACATCCGGTCGAAGCTGAACACGGTCGAGGAGTGGACGGTCCGCAACGACAGCGACGAGGAACACTCCTTCCACGTCCACACCAACGACTTCCAGCTGATGAGCACCAACGGGCGGCCTCACCACGCCCACGGCTGGCAGGACACCGTGAACATTCCCCCCAGGGGGCGGGTCGTCATCCGGATCCACTTCACCGACTACACCGGCAGGACCGTCCTGCACTGCCACATCCTCAACCACGAGGACGCGGGCATGATGGCGGTCCTGGAGATCGTCAAGTGATCGGGCCGGGAGGTCAGAGCAGGGCGCGGACCTCGCGTTCGAAGCCCGCGACGTGTTCGGCGGCGAGCCGGGCGGCCTGCTCCTCCTCGCCGTCGACGACGGCGCGCAGCAGCGGGCCGTGCTCTCCGACATGGCCCGCCATGCCGGGAAGCCGGTCGACGAACAGGCACCAGATCCGGGTGGCCAGGTTGTCGTAGCGGACCAGGGTGTCCTCAAGGTAGGGGTTTCCGGTGGCGGCGTACAGGGCGCGGTGCACGCGCAGGTCGAGACGCATCAGCTTCTCCGGCGGCAGGGTGGAGATGCGCTCGGGGGCCAGTTCCGCGCCGAGCTCGCCGAGTGCGATCCGGTCCGCCGGCGTGGCGCGCAGGGCCGCCTTGGCCGCGGCCACCGGCTCCAGCTGCTGCCGGACCTCGGAGATGTGGGCGAGGTCGGTGATGTTGACGTCGGTGGCGAAGGTGCCGCGGCGCGGGTAGGCGACCACGAGCCGCTCACCCTCCAGCCGCTTCAACGCCTCGCGGACGGGTGTCCTGCCCATGTCGAGTGAGGCGGCGAGGTGATCCTCCTTGATCGGCATCCCGGGGCGGATGTCGAGCATGACGAGCCTGTCGCGGATGGTGCGGTATGCCTGCTCGGCGAGCGAGAGCGGTGACTCGTCGTCCCCGCCCCCTACGTTGACCGTCGCTCGCACCTGACGTAGGTTACCCCACTAACTGATATATCAATAGTTTTCTAGGTGGCCTCGACCCGAACGGAGCCTCGGCGTGACCACGAACCCGCTCCCCGAGCACCCCGCCCTGCTCTGGCGCAACCCGGAGCCGAAGCCGTCGTACGACGCGATCGTCGTGGGCGGCGGCGGGCACGGGCTGGCCACCGCCTACTACCTGGCCAGAAACCACGGCATCGGCAACGTGGCGGTGCTGGAGAAGGGCTGGCTGGCCGGCGGCAACATGGCCCGCAACACCACGATCATCCGCTCCAACTACCTGTGGGACGAGAGCGCCGGGATCTACGAGTTCGCGCTGAAGCAGTGGGAGCGGCTGCCCGAGGAGCTGGACTACGACTTCCTGTTCAGCCAGCGGGGCGTGCTCAACCTCGCCCACACCCTCCAGGACGTCCGCGAGGCCCGCCGCCGGGTCAGCGCCAACCGGCTCAACGGTGTCGACGCGGAGTGGCTGGAGGCCGAGGAGGTGGCCGAGGTGTGCCCGATCATCAACATCTCCCCGGACGTCCGCTACCCGGTGCTGGGCGCGACGTTCCAGCCCCGGGCCGGCATCGCCAAGCACGACCACGTGGCCTGGGCCTTCGCCCGCGCCGCGGACGCGCTGGGCGTGGACCTCATCCAGAACTGCGCGGTCACCGGCTTCGTCAAGGACGGCGACCGGGTCGTCGGCGTGCGCACCACGCGGGGCACCGTCAACGCCGGGGTGGTCGGCCTGGTCGCCGCCGGTCACAGCGGCGTCCTGGCGGAGCAGGCCGGCTTCCGGCTGCCGGTCCGGTCGCAACCGCTGCAGGCACTGGTCTCCGAGCTGTACGCGCCGGTCCACCCCACCGTGGTCATGTCGAACCACGTGCACGTCTACGTCTCGCAGGCGCACAAGGGCGAGCTGGTCATGGGCGCCGGAGTGGACTCCTACAACGGCTACGGCCGGCGCGGCTCCTTCCATGTCATCGAGAAGCAGATGGCGGCGGCGATCGAACTGTTCCCGATCTTCGCCCGCGCGCACGTGCTCCGTACCTGGGGCGGCATCGTCGACGTCTCCCCCGACGCCTCGCCCATCATCGGCAGGACGCCCGTGGAGAACCTCTACGTCAACTGCGGCTGGGGGACCGGCGGTTTCAAGGCCACCCCGTCGGCCGGATGGACCATGGCCCACACCATGGCGACCGGGGAGCCGCACCCGCTGAACGCGCCGTTCTCCCTGGAGCGGTTCACCACCGGCGCCCTCATCGACGAGCACGGCGCCGCGGCCGTGGCCCACTGACCCCCGCGATCTCGCCAAGGAGCCACCGCATGCTGTTGCTGAACTGTCCCTGGTGCGGTCCACGGGACGAGACCGAGTACCACTACGGCGGGCAGGCCCACGTCCGCTACCCGCAGGCCCCGGCCGACCTGACCGACCAGGAATGGGCCGAGTACCTCTTCTTCCGCGACAACCCCGAGGGCCCCTTCGCCGAACGCTGGGTGCACAGCACCGGCTGCCGCCGCTGGTTCAACGTCGTGCGGGACACCACCAGCTACCGGGTGCTCGCCGTCTACCGGCCCACCGACCCCCGCCCGGAAGGATCGCGATGAGCGCCCAGCCCCACCGGCTCCCGTCCGGCGGCCGGATCGACCGTGACACGGTGCTCCGCCTCACCGTCGACGGCCAGGAGCTGACCGGCCACCCGGGTGACACCGTCGCCTCGGCGATGCTGGCCGCGGGCAGGCTCGACGTCGCCCCCTCGATCTACCGGGGGCGCCCGCGCGGCATCGTGGCGGCCGGTGTCGAGGAGCCGAACGCGCTGCTTGAGGTCCTCGGGCGGTGCTCGGAGTCGATGCTCCCGGCCACCACGGTCTCCCTCGTCGACGGGCTGGCCGTGCGGACGCTGTCCGGCCTGGGCCGGCTCGACCCCACCCCCGACGAGGCCGTCTACGACAAGATGTTCGCGCACACCGACGTCCTGGTCATCGGTGCCGGCCCGGCGGGGCTCGCCGCGGCCTCCGCCGCCGCCAGGTCGGGCGCCCGGGTGATCCTCCTCGACGAGCAGTCCGAGCCGGGGGGATCGCTGCTCTCCTGCCGGGAGGAGACGGTGAACGGCTCGCCCGCGCTGGACTGGGTGCGCGAGGTCGTGGCCGAACTCGAATCCGCCCCCGAGGCGAGGGTGCTCAGCCGCACCACCGCCTTCGGCGGCTACGACGACAACTACGTCGTCGCCGTCCAGCACCGCACCGACCATCTCGGGCACCCGGCCCCCGAGGGCGTGTCCCGCCAGCGGATCTGGCACATCCGGGCGGCGCGGGTCGTGATCGCCACCGGCGCGCACGAGCGCCCGCTGGTCTTCGCGGGCAACGACCGCCCCGGGGTGTTCCTGGCCTCGGCCGTGCGCGGCTACCTCAACCGGTACGCCGTGACGCCCTGCTCCCGCGCCGTGGTGAGCACCACCAACGACAGCGCGTACGACACGGTGACCGACCTGGTCGCGGCCGGCGTCGAGGTGGCGGCCGTGATCGACGCCCGTCCCACCCTGTCGCCGCGCGCGGCCGAGATCGCCGGGACCGGAGTGCGCGTCGTGCCGGGCAGCGCGGTCGTCGAGACGACCGGTGCCCCGCGGGTCGGCGGCGTCCTGGTCAGCGCTCTGGACGACGACGGACTGCTCAGCGGCGACGTCGAGACCATCGCGTGTGACCTGCTCGCCGTCTCCGGCGGCTGGAGCCCCGTCGTACACCTGCACAGCCAGCGGCAGGGCGGGCTGCGCTGGGACGACGTGCTCGCGGCCTTCGTCCCCGAAGGGATCGTCCGCGACCAGCGGGTGGCCGGTTCGGCCCGGGGCACCTTCGACCTCGGCGGCTGCCTCTCGGAAGGCACCGAGGCCGGGGTCGAGGCCGCCGTGGCCGCCGGGTTCCCGATCGAGGCCGAGGCTCCGGTGGGACGGGCGGCCACCGGCGAGTACGGGCCGGTCCGGCAACTCTGGCTGGTGCCGGGGCGGACCGGTGAGCCGGCCGACTGGCACGAGCACTTCGTCGACCTGCAGCGCGACCAGACCGTCGCCGACATCTGGCGGGCGACCGGTGCGGGCCTGCGCGGCATCGAGCACGTGAAGCGCTACACCACGATCGGCACCGCGCACGACCAGGGCAGGACCTCCGCCGTCAACGCGATCGGCGTGATCGCCGCCGCTCTCGGCGGCACCCCCGGGGAGATCGGTACGACGTCCTACCGGGCGCCGTACACCCCGGTCTCCTTCGCGGCCCTCGCCGGGCGCGAGCGAGGCGACCTCTTCGACCCCGAACGGACCACCCCGATCCACCCCTGGCACGTCGCGCACGGCGCCAGGTTCGAGATCGTCGGGCAGTGGCTGCGTCCCCGGTACTTCCCGAGGGACGGCGAGGACATCGACGCGGCGGTCGCCCGCGAGAGCCGGGCCGCCCGGCGGGGCGTCGCCATGATGGACGCCTCCACGCTGGGCAAGATCGAGGTCTGCGGCGCCGACGCGGGCGAGTTCCTGGACCGCGTCTACACCAACGCCCACCGGAGACTGCCGGTCGGCTCCGCCAGGTACGGGGTCATGTGCAAGCCCGACGGCATGATCCTGGACGACGGCGTGAACCTGCGCCTCGACCGGAACCGCTTCCTCCTCACCACCACCACCGGTGGTGCGGCCGGTGTCCTCGACTGGCTTGAGGAGTGGCTGCAGACCGAGTGGCCCGAGCTGGACGTGTACTGCACCTCGGTGACCGAGCAGTGGACGACGATCGCGGTGGTGGGCCCGAAGTCGCGGGAGGTGGTCGCGCGGGTGGCCCCGGACCTGGACGTCTCGGCCGAGGCGTTCCCGTTCATGACCTTCCGCGAGACCATGCTGGCCTCCGGCGTACCCGCCAGGATCTGCCGGATCTCCTTCTCCGGCGAGCTCGCCTACGAGATCAACGTGTCGGGCTGGTACGGCCTCGCCGTCTGGGAGGAGGTGTACGCCGCCGGGGCGGACCTCGACATCACGCCCTACGGCACCGAGACGATGCACGTGCTCCGCGCGGAGAAGGGTTACCCCATCGTCGGGCAGGACACCGACGGGACCGTCACGCCGCAGGACGCCGGCATGGACTGGGTGGTCTCGAAACGCAAGGACTTCATCGGTAACCGCTCCTACACCAGGGCGGACACCGCGCGGGCCGACCGCAGGCACCTGATCGGCCTGCTGCCAATCGACCGGGTGACCCGGTTGCCCGAGGGCACGCAGATCATCGCGCCGGACACGCCGGTCACCCCGGAGCAGGGACCCGTCCCGATGCTCGGGCACGTCACCTCCAGCTACCACAGCGAGGCGCTCGGCCGGCCCTTCGCCCTCGCGCTCGTCGCCGGCGGCCGGGACCGGATCGGGGAGATCCTCATCGCCCACGTGGGCGACTCCCTGGTCGAGGTCCAGGTCGCCGAACCCGTGCTGTACGACCCCGAAGGGAACAGGCGTGATGGCTGAGACGGGTCCCGTCGAACTGCGGCGCAGCCCGCTGGCGCACCTGGAGGACCGGATGCGCGGTGCCCGGGGCGGGGCACTGCGGGAGCTGCCGTTCCTGACCATGGTCTCCGTCCGGGTGGCACCCGGATCCGCGGCCTTCGACCGGATCGGGGCGGCCCTGGGGGCCGGCCTGCCGGAGCGGGTCGCGGACACCGCTCGGGCGGGAGCGCACACCGCCCTGTGGCTGGGCCCGGACGAATGGCTCGTGGTCTCGTCGGCCGACCCCGGCCCGCTGGTGGCGGACCTCGTCGAGGCCCTGGCGGGTGATTCCGGCGCGGTGGTCGACGTGTCGGCGAACCGGACGATTCTTGAGCTCAGCGGGGCCGCGGCGCGTCAGGTGCTGGAGAAGGGCTGCCCCGCCGACCTGCATCCCCGGTCGTTCGGCCCCGGCGACGCGGTGACGACCACGCTCGGACCGGTGCCCGTGCTGCTCTGGCAGTCCGGTCCCTCGACGTACCTGATCCTGCCCCGCGCCTCCTTCGCCGACTACGTCGCCCGGTGGCTGCTCGACGCGATGACCGAGTTCGCCTCACGAGCCGGGTGACGTCGACGCGGTCGCCGACGGCCAGGGGGGCGCCGTATCACCGGGCGCTCCCGGTCCGGGACCTGTGGACGGTCAGGCGGATCAGCAGCGGTGCCAGGAACGCCATCGCGAAGAGCCGGAGGCTCTGCACGCTGGAGATCAGTGGCAGGTTCGCGTGCGCGGAGGAGGCCGTCGCCAGGACCGCGTTGATCCCGCCGGGCGTCGTGGCGAGATAGGTGTCGCCGAACGGGATGTGGGTGACGGCGGAGAGCGTCCAGGCCATGGCCGCGCACGCGGCGCTGACGGCCAGCGTGCAGGCCAACGCGGCGGGCAGGATCCGGCGCAGGCGCCGCACGGCTCGCCGGGAGAACCGCAGGCCGACATCGAGCCCGATCATGGTGAACAGCAGGGTCCGCAGCATTCCGCTGGGGGCGAATCCGCCCGCGAGGCCGGTCGCGGTGAGAACGGCGGACACCAGCATGGGGCCCATCATGGCCGGGCTGGGCAGTCTCAGGCGGGAGCCCAGCAGCACGCCGAGCAGTGCGACGGCCGCGAGCACGATCAGGCCCCATGCCTGGTCGTGGCCGCTGACCAGGTGCCAGGGGCCGCCGGCACCGCCACGCGCGCCGGTGCCGGTCCCCTCCTGTGGCCGGGGGGAGATCCAGCTCAGCAGGACCGGTGTGCTCGCCACGATGAAGCCCAGCCGCAGATACTGCATGAACGCCACCAGGCGGCCGTCGGCATCGAGATCCTCGGCGGAGGCGACCGCGGCGGCCGATCCTCCAGCGATCATGCCGAGGGTGGCCGTGGCTCGATCCACTCCGCTGAAACGGGCCATGGCGAACGCGGCCGCCTGGCAGAGAAGGAGCGTCACCAGGGTCACCGCGGCCAGGGGCGCGATCGATCCGGCCACGTGGCCCAGTGCCGACAGGTCCAGGTAGGTCCCCATCAGCACGCCGAGCAGTGCCTGTGAGGTTCGGTTGAGCACGGCAGGAGCGTGATCACGCATCCGGCCGGTCAGCGCGATCGTCAGCCCGAGAAGCAGTGGTATCAGCATGTGCGAGGAGGGCACGGCAGGTTCGCCCAGTTCACCGGCCACCACAGTGATCGGCAGCACCGCCGCCCACGCGACGAGCCTGACGGCCCGGCCGGTGATGCCGCTGCCGGGGGCCGCACGGGGCGCGTTCAAGCCCTGCCGCCCTCCGCGGCGGTCATGGGAGTGGCTTTGTCTTTTCCGGTGACGGTCAGGTAGACCACAAAGCTCAAGATCGTGACGAGGAAGAGCGCGCTGGTCACGATGGCCCCCAGGCCGAGACCGCCGTCGACGCGGGACTGGGACAGGTAGTCGCCGATCGAGGCTCCCAGAGGCCGGGTCAGGACGTAGGCGATCCAGAAGGTGAGGACCGCGTTCAGCTTGGCGCCGAAGTGGGCGAGGGCGACGATCGCGATCAGCGCGCCGAACGCGAGCGCCGACACCCCGTACCCCAGGCTCAGTCCTTCTGCCGCCAGGTCGCCCGCCGCGGTGCCCAGGGCGAAGGTGAACAGGATGGCCGACCAGTAGAAGGCCTCGCGCCGGATCGTGGAGATGGTGTGGATGGACAGGGTCCTTTCGCTGGCGTACCACGCCACGAAGGTCACAACCAGAGCGATGCTGAAGACAACGGTGGTCGTCTCCAGGGAGACCCCGAGATTGTCGACGAGATTGTCGGTGATCAGCGTGCCGACGACGCTGATCAGGATCACCGCGAGCCAGTAGATCCCCGGTATGTACCTCCTCGTCCCGAACTGGAAGCCCAGCGCGATGATCAGCAGGCCGCCCATGACGTAGGTGGTGTTGGTCAGGCCCAGGTTCAGGTTCGCGTTCAGGAAGTCCGCCGCTGTCTCGCCCACCGTGGTGCACAGGACTTTGATGATCCAGAAGTAGATCGTCACTTCCGGAACCTTGTTCAACATCTGACGGCCTCGTGGCGTGGCCTTGAGCCATCCTGCGTGGGTTGTCATCGCGCCAGGCTGACACGGTTCACCTGAACGCAACCTGACTGCGTTTCCAGGCTCCTCACCGTCACGAGAGCAGGCCGGATGGTGGCCGTGCCTGCTGTTTCCCGCGCCGCATACTCTGATGAACGGAGGAGACCCACCAGCCACGGGAAGCGGGGAACGATCTTTTGACTCCAAGCGTCGCCATCGTCGAGGACGACCTGGCCCTGCGTGCCGGTCTGAGCCGCGGCCTGCGGGAGGAGGGGTTCGAGGTCTCCCTGTCGGTGGCCGGTGGGACCGCTCTGCTGCGCGGCCTCAAGGACCTCCCGCCCGATGTGTTCGTCATCGACATCGGCCTTCCCGACGTCGACGGCCGTGATCTCTGCCTGGCCCTGCGCGCGCGCGGCGTGCACACGCCGGTCCTGCTGCTCACGGCGCGCGGAGGCATCACCGACCGGTTGTCGGGCTTCCACTCGGGCGCCGACGACTACCTGCCCAAGCCGTTCCACTTCGAGGAGCTGGTGCTGCGGCTGCGGGCCCTGGTACGGCGCGGAGGCAAGGCCGCGGACCCGCCCTCTGGCCTGTATCTGGACCTCGCGGCACACGAGGCGCGCAATGAGGGCAGGGGGGTCGGCCTCACTCCGACGGAGTTCCGGCTGCTGGCGGCCTTGCTGGCGCACCGCGGGGAGGTCGTCCGCCGTCATTCACTGATCGCCGCGGCCTGGCCGCCGGGGGCGATCGTCCATGACAACACCTTGGACGCCTATGTCGTACGGCTTCGCCGCAAGCTCGACGGCATCGACCAGTCGTCGGCGATCACGACGGTCCGCGGCATCGGATACTCGGTCGGGTGATCCGGCGCAGGCTCGTCGTCACCGCGACCGCAGCACTCGCCGCCGCCCTCGTGGTTTTGACCATGGGCTTCTACCTGGTGCTCTCCCGGCAACTGGAAAAGGGCGCCGACGGTGTCCTCCGGGCGCGGGCCGGAGCGGCGGCGGCCACGGTGACGACCCTCCAGGGTCGGTTGAGGGTCAACGAGACACCATTCGACGAGGTTCTCGACAGTGGGGTGTGGGTGTTCGACGCCGGCGGTGTTCCGGTCAGCACACCGCCCGTACCCGGCCCCCTGGACTCCTCCGCTCAAAAGCTCAGCGCGGCCTCCCGCCCCACCTTCCACGATGTCGGCGACGTGCGGATGCTGGCGGTACCGCTGCACGACCCTCCGACGCCGGACGCGGTCGTGGTGGTTGCCCTTTCCATGATCCCGTACCAGGATGCCGAGCGGACCGCGCTGATCGGCGCGCTGGTCTTCGACATGCTGGTCCTCGGGCTCAGCGCCCTGCTCGTCCGGCGCTCGGTGACACAGGCCCTGCGGCCTGTCGCGCAGATGACCGCCCAGGCGGCCAAGTGGTCCGAACGGGACCTCGATCGCAGATTCGGCCTCGGCTCGCCCCGTGACGAGCTGACGGGCCTCGCCTCGACCTTGGACGGCCTGCTCGGCCGGCTCTCCGCGGCGCTCCGTCACGAACAGCGCGTCACCGCCGAGATCGCCCACGAACTGCGCACCCCGCTCACCCGGCTACGGCTGGAGACGGAGGTGGCTCTCCGCCGGGATCGCTCGGCCGCCGAGCTCCAGGCCGTGCTGCGGCGTGTTCTCGACGGGACCGACCGGATGGCCGCGGCCCTCGACACCCTGATCGGCCTGGCGCAGCAGAGCATAGATCCCTCCGCGGGCACGGCCGCGGCCGTTGACGTGGCGGCGGACGTGCTGCGGGCCTGCCGTGCGCGGGGACGTGAGATCCAGCTCGATCTGGAGTGCGCGGCCGGACTGGTCGTCGGCTGTGATCGGGAGGTGGTCCTGCGCATGCTCCAGCCGTTACTGGACAACGCGCTGCGGTACGGCCGTTCGGCGGTGCTGCTCCGCGTCTCGCGATCCGGGAACGACGCGGTGTTCGCCATCAGCGACGACGGCCCCGGATTCGGCGTCGGCGAGCTTGAGGCCGTCCTCGGTCCAGGAACACAAGGGCGGGCGGCCGCGTCCGGCGAGGGCGCCGGGCTGGGCCTCGCGCTGGCCCGCAGGCTTGCGGAGGCGGCCGGCGGCACCCTGACCCCCAAGGTGTCCCGGGGCGGTCTGGTCGAACTGCGCCTTCCGGTGGCCTGAGCTCACGCCACCGTGCGGGTCGTGGCTCCGGGCCGGGCGTCGCCGGGTTCGTCAGGTGCTCCTCGAAGGCGACAGCAGCAGGCTGAAGATCGGCGGCGAACCACGGCTCAGGACCAGCCGTCCCGCCTCGGCCTCGGCCAGGGAGCGGGCGAGCGCCAGGCCGAGGCCGTGTCCGTCACCCGCGGAGGCGCGGCGCACGAACGGGTCGCTTTCCTCCGGGACGCCGGGCCCCTGGTCGGAGACCTCGATGGCGAGCGCGTCTCCGATTTCGACGACGCCGACACAGACCTTCCCCGCCCCGTGGACGAGCGCGTTGTCGACGAGCACCCGCAGGATCTGCCGTACGGCGGGGAGCGAGGCGACCACCGGGGGCAACTCACCCGGCAGGTCGATGGTCAGCCGGCGGCCCTGTGCGGCGAGCCTGCCGTGCCAGTCGGAACGGACCTCCTCCAGCAGGGCGGCCACGTCGAGGGGTTCGGAGGCGGTGCGCGTGTCGCGGGCCAGCCGTACCAGGTCGTCGATGATGGTGTGGAGGCGCCGGCCGCGCTGGACGGCGACGGCGATGGCCCGGGTCAGGTCGGCGCCGGGCCGGGTGAGGGCCGATTCCAGGCCGAGGAGCAGGCCGGTGAGCTGGGTGCGCAACTGGTGGGAGACGTCGGCGCTGAAGGAGCGCTCGCGGTCGAGGACTTCGCCGAGGCGGTGCGCGGTGGCCGCCAGCGCCTGCCCGGCGGCGTCGGCCTCGATGATGGCCGAGCGGAGCGGCCTGATGGAGAAGTCACCCTCACCCAGTGCCTGGGCGGCCCTGGTCAGGTGCTCCAGCGGAGCCGCCAGGCGAGCCGACTGGCGCAGTGCGAAGGCGGCGGCGAGCGCGATGGCGAGGGTGGCGAGAGCGGCCATCAGCAGCCATGCGAGATGGATCCGGTCCTCGACCCCGTCGTACGGCGTGGCGACCCGCACGACCCCGAGCTGGGTCTCGTCGGTGGGGATCGGCGCGGAGGCGACGAGGAATCCGGCCTCGACGCCCTCGTGGGGGTGCCCATCGACGGCGGCGGCCACCAGGCCGGAGACGGCGGGGCCGCCGCCGTGCAGGAGGTGGCCGGAGGTGGAGTAGACGCCGACCGTGAGACCGGCGGGCACGCCGGTCGGCAGGGTGATCGCCCGGGCGCCGTTCTCGACGTCGTCGTCGGGGATGGCGGCGGCGATCCAGGTGGCGTCACGGCTGAGCGCGTTCATGGTCTCGCTGCGGTAGAGATGGCTGACCGCGATGGCGAGTGGCACCGCGAACAGGGTGACCGTGAACGCCGCCACGACGGTGATCGCGACGAGCACGCGTCGGCGCAACGAAGCCGGTCGCGGCGGGGTCGAGGGCATCGGGCCAGGCTCCCAAGCCGAAGGTAAACGTCGCGCTAACCTTACCTTTCGTATCGTCTTTGTCACTATGAGTAACGAAAATCTCGTGCGGCTGCTGCTGCTCAACCAGTTCACGATCAAGCTCGGGTTCAACATGCTGATGCCGTACCTGGCTTTCCACCTGACCCACCAGCTCGATTTGGCAGCCTGGGTGGTCGGCCTGGTGATGGGGGTGCGCAACGCGAGCCAGCGCGGAATGGCGCTGGTCGGCGGCTACCTGGCGGATCGGCTGGGGGGCCGTGTCACGGTGGTGGCCGGATGCGCTCTTCGTGCGGCCGGCTTCGCGCTGCTCGGCTTCGCCGACGGCGTCTGCGCGCTGGTGGTGGCGTCGGTGGCGACCGGGTTCGCCGGGGCCCTGTTCGATCCGGGGGTGCGCTCGTTGCTGGCCGTCGCCGCCGCGGACCGGCGGGTGCGGGTGTTCGGCTGGTTCAACATGGCAGGGCAGGCGGGGCTGCTGCTCGGCCCGCTGGCCGGGCTGGCCATGTCGGGGCTGGACTTCCGCGTCGTGGCGCTGGTCGCGGCCGGGGTGTTCGTGCTGCTGACCGTCCTGCAGGGGGTCGGGCTTCCGGCCGTCTCACCCGAGCTTCGCCGGGAACGCCGGGGATGGCGGATCGTGCTGGGCAACCGGTCCTTCTGGTACTTCTCGCTGGCGATGTCGGGGGCGTACCTGCTGTCCTTCCAGGTCTACCTGACGCTGCCCCTGGCCATGGGCCGGGCGCTGGGCGCGCAGCGCGATCTGGGCGTCGGGGAGATGTTCGCGCTGTCGGCGCTCCTCGTCATCACCCTGCAGGGGCGCGTCACCGCGTGGGCGGCCCGCACGATGACCGCGCCTCGCGCCATGAGCGCCGGGCTCGCCGTGATGGGGCTGGCCTTCGTCCCGCTCGTGGCCTGGCCCGGTCCCGTCCCGCACGTGGCGGTGGCCGACGAGGGCCTCGCCGGGCAGTCGGCCATGGCCCCGATGCTGGTCGCGGCCGCGCTCCTCGCGCTCGGCACCATGCTGATCTGCCCGTTCGAGATGGAGGTGATCGTCGCGATGTCCGGCGGACGGCTGGTCGCCACCCACTACGGGCTGTACGCCACCCTGTCGGGCATCGGGGTCACGGCCGGCAGCGTGCTGACCGGCACGCTGTGGGACGCCGCCGGACGGTGGGGCCTGGCCTGGCTGCCCTGGGCCATCCTGGTCGTGATCGGGTGGGGCTGCGCGCTGGCGATGACGCTGCTGGATCGGCGACGGCTGCTCACCCCGCCCTGGGTGAAAGGTGAACCGGCTCTCATCGAGCGCTGACGGGGTGGTTCGTAACGTGACGGTACGCACGCGAGGCATCGTGTTTTTCGCCTCACCACCCGCCCGGTCGATGACGGCGGTCCGGTCGTCATCCCACCGGTCGCGGCGTGCTCCGGCCGTACCGGCGTCGTGGAGGCCGGCGACGGTCTGGAAATGACCGCTTCCGGGCCGGTGGCGGGGGCCGCTATGGTCGTCCGATGAGCTCTCGCCGATCCCCGGGGGTCCTGGAAGCGGAGATCCTCACCGTGCTTCATGAGGCGTCCGGCGCCCTGTCACCGGGGGAGGTACGTGACCTGCTCAGCGGCAAAGGGGGTGGCGAGCTCTCCTACAGTGCCGTGGTGACCACCCTGACCAGGCTGCACGACAAGGGCGTCGTGACGCGTGAGCGGTCCGGGCGGGCCTACCGCTATGCCGCGCCCGCCGACCCCTCGGGGCTGGTCGCCTGGCGGATGAGACGATTGCTCGACGCCGAGGCCGACCACGCACCCGCCCTGACGCATTTCATCTCCGGGCTCTCGGCCGGCGATGAGGAACTGGTCCGGCGACTGCTGCTGGGGCAAGACGAGAGCGAAACCTGATGATCGACCATTTCCTGCTGTCAACGCTCGTGGCTCCCGTGGCACTGGTCGTCTCAATGGCGGTGCTGGTCGACCGGCAACATCCGGCACCGGCGGCGGTGGCCTTCGTATCCTCAGCCGTCGTGGTCGCGGCCGCGAGTGCGGTGAGCGTGGCGGCTGTCTCGATCCATGCCCTCCTGGTCCTCATCCGAGGTGATCTGCTGGAATGGCCGTACTGGATCGCCCTGGCCTTCCTGGTGATCGCCGTCGCGAGCTTCGCCGGCGGCGCCCGGCGGGAGCGGCGGTCGCTGTGCGCCGCTCGTGAGCAGGCCGCCGCCCTTCCCGACGGCGACGTCGTGGTGGTGGCCGAGAAACGACCGGCTGCCTTCACCCTCCCCGGGCGGCCGGGCCGGATCGTGGTGACCCAGGGCATGCTGGACGCTCTCGGCGAGGAGAGTCACGCGGTGGTCATGGCGCACGAGCACGCCCATCTGAGCGGCCATCATCACCGATGGCTGCTGGCCAGCCGGTTGGCCGTGGCGGCGCACCCCTTTCTGTGGCAGGTTCGTCACCTGGCGGGATACATGATCGAGCGCTGGGCCGACGAGCGGGCCGCCGAGCAGACCGGTGACCGCAGGGCGACGGCCCGGGCGATCGGTGAGGCGGCCCTGCTGTCCCCCGACGGCGAGATGCCGTCCGGGGCGGTGCCGTTCCTGGGCCTTCGAGGTCCCGGGCCCGTCCCGCGCCGGATCGCCGCCCTGCTCAAACCACTGCCCAGCCCGCGCGGCGCGTTCCTGCTCGCGGTTCCCGTCCTGGTGGCAGCGGGATCGGTGGTGTGGACCGGAGAGGCCATCGTCGACCTGACGCAGTCCGGCGGCCCCTGCGAGTAGTCAACCTCAGCGGCGTCGACACCCGCCGCTGACTCCGCCCAGGCCGGTATGGCGATGACACACTCGTCCTCCCGCCGACGCCGGAAGTGATCGGTCCGTTGCGCGCAGGCGGTCCGGTGATCGTCCCGGGAGGCCCGCAGCCGGGTGCGCTCCTCGTCTCGCCCCGTACCACGTGCGTAGCCGGGAACCTCCCCTGAGGCCGCGTGTCGCGGTTCCGTCGCGTCGCCACATCGCCGACCTGGCCCCTTACCGTGGCCGGCTCTGGCCCTGCGGTGAGCACTTAGGTTAGGCTCTGCTAACTTCTACAGCGATGTAGCTGTAATCGGGAATTCTTCTCCATGACCGAAGGAGCACCACGGTGCCGACGTTCCTCCCCAAAACCGTGCTCGCGCTGGCCGCCACCGGTGTTCTCGTCCTCGGGCTGGCCGCCTGTGGTGGCGAGTCCGCGGACACCACCGGAGCCGCTGCCGGCCCGACGGCCGACAAGAAGATCACCGTCTACAGCGGGCGCAGCGAGTCGCTGGTCAAGCCCTTGCTGGACAAGTTCACCGCGCAGAGCGGCATCGCCGTCGAGGCCCGCTACGCCAACACCGCGGCCATGGCCGCCCAGCTCCTCGAAGAGGGGGAGAAGTCACCGGCGGACGCCTTCTTCGCCCAGGACGCCGGCGCGCTCGGCGCCGTGGCCAAGAAGGGCATGTTCGCGCCGCTCCCGGCCACCGTGCTCGACAAGGTGCCGGCGACCTACCGCGCCAAGAGCGGGGAATGGGTCGGTGTCACCGCCCGCTCGCGGGTGCTGGCCTACAACCCCGACCTGGTCCCCGCCGCCCAGCTGCCCGCCTCGGTGTTCGACCTCACCGATCCGGCCTGGAAGGGCAAGGTCGGGGTGGCCCCGACCAACGCGTCCTTCCAGGCGTTCGTCACCGCGGTGACGGTGCAGCACGGACAGGTCAAGGCCAAGGAGTTCCTGGCCGGGCTCAAGGCCAACGACCCGCAGATCCGTGAGGGCAACGGCCCCATCCTGGAGGAGGTCGACTCCGGCAAGCTCGCGGTCGGCCTGATCAACCACTACTACCTGGGCGAGCTGGCCAAGGAGAGGGGTAAGACGCCTGACACGCTCACCGCCAAGCTGCACTTCTTCCCCGACGGCGACAGCGGCGCCCTGGTCAACGTGGCGGGCGTCGGCGTGCTGAAGAAGGCCGCCCAGAATCCTGACGTGCAGGCATTCGTCAACTACCTGCTCGGCGCCGAGGCACAGAAGTACTTCGCCGAGGAGACCTACGAGTACCCGGTCCTGGCCGACGCCGCACCGCCCGCGGGAGTGCCCGCTCTGGACGAGCTGAAGGTTCCCTCGGTCGACCTGAACGACCTCGACCAGCTCGAGGCGACGATCGCGCTCATCAAGGAATCGGGACTGGTCCCCTGAGAGCGTCACCGCTCTGTGCGAGGCGGCCAGGTCGCGGCGGATCTGCCGCGACCTGGCCGCGGTGCTGCCGACCGTGCTCGTGGGTATGGCCGATTCGCGGGATCAGATGAGTCAAACGGTCGGCAGGAGCGTTGCGGTGGGGCCGTACTGGGTGAGCCTGCCGGTGTCCAGCAGGTGCACGGTCTCGGTGTAGGCGCCGATCAGGTGAAGTTCGTGGCTGACCAGCGCGATGGCCATGTCGCGTTCGGTACGCAGGCGTTGCAGCAGTTCCATGATGGCGGTGGCCGTGTCCGGGTCGAGGGCGGAGGTGATCTCGTCGCAGAGCAGGTAGTCGGGTTCGGTGGCCAGGGCGCGGGCGATGGAGACGCGCTGACGCTGGCCGCCGGACAGCTCGGCGGGATAGCGGTGGGCGAAGTCGGCGGGTAGCTCGACCTGCCGGAGTAGTTCCGCGACCCGGTCGCATGCCTGGTTCCTGGTGAGGGAGCGGTGCAGCCGGAGCGGACGAGCCAGAGCGGCACCGACGGTGCGGGAGGGGTTGAGTGCGTCCAGCGGGTTCTGCGGAACCAGTTGGACGCGCCGGAGGTGTTCGCGTCGCCGGCTACGCGCCGTGGCGGCGAGGGGATGACCGTGGAGGGTAAGGGTACCGGAGTCGGGCTTGTGCAGGCCGGCCAGGACGCGTAGCAGTGTGGTCTTTCCGGAGCCGGAAGGCCCGACGATGCCGGTGGCGGAGCCGGGTGGTGCGGTGAAGTCCACGGCATCGAGGGCGTGCTGGATGCCGCCCCGATGCCGGAAGGCGACGCTGAGGCCGTGTGCGGCGATCCCCTCGGCCGTGGAGGATTTCTTCTCCGGGATGCCCGTGGACGATGCGGATCGGGGGGCGGACGGGCGGGGCTGCGGCGGTGGGCAGAGGCGGACGACGCGGTCGGCGCAGGCATCGGCGAGTTCGGGGTCGTGGCAGGCCATGATGATGGCTAGATCACGCGTGTTCGCGAGGTGGCGTAGCAGGTCGGCGATGTCGTCGCGCAGCGCGGTGTCGAGTCCGGCGGTGGGTTCGTCGAGCAGCAGGATGTCCGGGGTGCGGGCCAGCGCGCGAGCGAGGGCGACGCGACGTTGCTGGCCGCCGGAGACGGCGGTTGGCCGCCGGTCGGGCAGCCCGTCGTCGGTGGGCAGCCGGCATTCGCGCAGCAGGCCGAGGACGGCCTGCTCACTGGTGTCGGTGGCGGTCTCGGCGACCAGCCGACGGATCTTCATCCGTGGGTTGAGGGCGGATCCGGGGTCTTGCCCGACGTAGGCGAGGCGGTTGCGTCGCAGTTCGCGCAGTGCCTCGGGAGACAAGGCCGAGGGATCGTGCCCCAGGACGTCCAGGGTTCCGGCGGATATGACGGCGCCTGTCGGGAGGTGGCCGAGAACGGCGCGGAGCAGCGTGGTCTTGCCGCATCCGGAGACGCCTGTCAGTGCGATGATCTGGCCCGCGTGGATGCTCAGGCCGACAGGCCGGAGCAGGACCGGGCCGCCGGGAATGCGTATTTCGAGGTCGGTGACTCTCACCAGGGGTGCGGCACCGCTCATGGCCGGGGTGGTCGTTTCGTCCGGGACGCCCTGGGAGGCGGCTGAACGGGCGAAGTAGCTCACGAGACGGTCACCGCCTTACGTGCGAAGCGAGGGGTGAGTGAAGCGGAGGCGAGGTTGACGCTGACGGCGAGGGCGGCGATGGCCAAGCCGGGAGCGACCACGGCCCAGGGGTTGAGGAGGATGCCGGGTGCGTTCTCGCGGATCATCAACGCCCAGTCCGCGGCGGGGGGTTGCGGGCCGATTTGCAGGAAGCCCGCCATGGAGATGACGTAGACGGCTTCGACGAAGCGCAGGCCGAACAGGGCCAGCACGGTGGCGCGCAGGTTGGGCAGCAGCTCGCGCAGGGCCAGGTACCAGAGCTTTTCGCCACGGGCGGTGGCGGCTTCGATATAGCCGGCCCTGGTGAGGGGGGCGGCGGCGCCGGCGACGATGCGGACGGCGTAAGGGGTGCCCAGGACGATGGCTGCGATGATGACGGCCACGCGTCCGCCGCCGGGCCAGGCAAGGGCCAGAAGCATGATGCCCAGGATGGGTGGCAGCAGGATGACAACATCGGCGGTGCGTTCGACGGCGTGACCGAGGGCGGGGCGCAAGACGGCGAAGCAGCCCAGGAGGGTGGCCAGCAGGGTGATGACGACGGCCACGATCAGGGCGCTGCCGATCAGGGCTGTGCCGCCGTCCAGGAGACGGCTCAGAACGTCACGTCCGAGCTGGTCGCCGCCGAGAGGCGCGCCGTCGCCGGGCGGCGCGTAAGGGGCGGTGATCGGCGTGTCGATGGGGTGGGCGGCCAGCAGCGGGCCGATGAGGGCAAGCAGGACGAGAAGCAGACCGGGTGCGATGCGGCGCAGAGCACGGGGCCGGGGGCCCGCGGTGGTGATGGCGCTCATGGGCGTACTCCCAGGACGCGGGCGCGGATCAGGTCGGCGGCCAGTAGGACGAGGCTGATGGTGGCACCGGCGCAGATGACGACGCCGGCGATGAGCGGCGTGTCCCGGTTGGCGATGGCACCGGCCAGGACGCTGCCGATCCCCGGATAGTTGAACAGGGTCTCCACGGCCACGGCGCCGCCCAGGAGCATGCCGGTCGAGGTCGCGATGCCGATGGCGATGGCGGGCACCGCGCCGGGCAGGGCGTGGCGCAGCACCACCTGGTGGGCCGGCAGGCCGTCCAGGTGGGCGGCTTCGACGTGCGGCGTGGCGGCCTGGTCGGCGAGTGCGCCCCGCACGATCCGGGTGTTCCAGCCGGTCTGGGGGATGACCAGGGCCAGCACCGGCATGATCAGCATGGTCCAGGTGGCGGGGGCGCCATCGGCGCCGGTGACGGTGACGGCGGGCAGCCAGCCTGTCCACAGCGACAGGACGAGCAACAACGCGACGGAGACGACGAATTCGGGTACGGCGAACGCGGAGGTGGCCACGTGCCCGATGATCCGGTCGGTCAGGCCGCCGGGCCTGGCCGCGGCCCAGCAACCCAGGACCAGCGATGCGGCGACAGTGAGGGCGAAGGCGCTCACGCCCAGCAGGAGGGTGTTGGGGAAGGGGTCGGCGAGCAGGTCGGTGACCTTCTCGCCGCGGGCGGAGGTGCCCAGGTCGCCGGTGGGCAGGGCGGTCATCCAGTCCCAGAGGCGTTCCCACACGGGCCGGTCCAGGCCGAGCAGGTGACGCCGTGCTGCCACGTCGGCGGCGCTTTCGCCCCGTTCGGCGGTCGCGGTGGCGGCGTCGCCGGGCAGGAGTTCCACGGCGGCGAACACCACGGCGAGGAGCACGGCGAGCATCAGCACACGCCGGGCCACGACCGCGGCGACGCGAGCGAGAAGGGGGGCGGTACGGCACAGCGCGGTGGCCGCCCCGACGGAGGCGGCCACCGCGCTGTTTTTGGCCGTCCGGCTCAACGCAGCCACACGTTCTCGAGTTGGACACGGCCGTAGCCGGCGAGTCTGGGCAGGTTCTGGACCTTGTCGGTGGCGAGGTCGATGCCGTCAGCCATGCCCCACAGCAGGTAGCCGGACCTGTCGAACTCGATCTTTTGCAGGTCGTGCAGGGCCGTGGCACGTGCCGTGGCGTCGGTGGTGGCGAGGACCTTGCGGTAGGCGGCGTCGAAGTCCTTGTCGGCCCAGGCGGCTTCGTTCTGCCCGGCCTCACCGACCATGGTCTTGGAAGCGAAGAACACCACGGAGTCGTTGGTGCCCCAGTAGGTGGTGTACAGGTCGCCCTTGAGCCAGGTCTTCTCGTAGAAGGCGCCGGACTCCTGCTTGACAATGTTGATCTTGATGCCTGCCTCCTGGGCCTGGGAGGCGAACAGGGTCGCGGATTCGGCGAGTCCGGGGATGTCCTCGGTGGTGATCAGCTCGTAGGTCTTGGAGAAGTCGAACCCCGCCTCCGTGAGCAGCCGCCTGGCCGTGGCCAGGTCACGCTTGCGCTGCGGGATGTCCTTGGCGTAGTTGGGGTCCGCGGTGCCCATGATGTCGTTGGCGACGGTGCCGTACCCCGACAGGACCTGCTTGACCATGGCCTCACGGTCGACGACCAGACGCAGTGCCTCCCGGACGCGCGCGTCGGCGAACGGGCCGCTCGCGGTACGCATCACCAGGGGCATCGACATGTCGTTGGGGCGGCGGACGACCTGGATGTCCTTGCGGGACTGGGCGGTCCGCGCGGCGATGGCACCGGCGTTGGAAGCGACGTCGATCTGCCCGGCGAGCAGGGCGTTGGCCATCGCCTGCGGGGTCTCGAACATGGTCACCTCGATGGCGTCGAGGTGGACGGTGCCGCCGTACCACTGGTCGTTGCGTACCAGGCGGGCGTTGCCGCCGCGGTACCAGTCGAGCTTGAACGGGCCGGTGCCCGGCGCCTTCTCCAGCGCGTCGTCGGACGTGTCCTTCTTCAGGACGAACGTCGTCAGGCGCGTCAGAAGCGGGAGTTCGGCGTTGGCGTAGTCGGAGACCAGCACGACGGTGTCGGTGCCGTCGGCGGTGATGTTCTCCGTCTTGATACCGGGCAGACGCGCGGCGCCGGACGGGGTGTCGCGAAGGCGGCGTAGCGACCAGACGACGTCCTCGGCGGTGACCGGGCTGCCGTCGTGGAAGACGGCCCCCTGGGCAATCTTGAAGCGCCAGGTCTTCAGGTCCTCTGAGGACTCCCAGGAGGTGGCCAGGCGCGGCATGGTGTTGGGCTTGGCGCCCGGCACGGTGAGCGTGTCGTAGACCAGGGCAAGGACCAGGTAGTCGCTCTCGTTGCCCTGGGTGCCGTGCGGGTCGCGGGTGATGGCACTGGCTCGGCCGAGGGCACCGATCCGCAGGGTGCCGCCCTTCTTGGGCGTGCCGTCCGCGGCCGCGGACGTGGCCGCGGGCTCGGCCGAGCCGTCGCCGTCCCCCGAACAGGCGGCGAGCAGTGCCGCCATGCCGATCGCTCCGCCGGCCCACAGCATCTGGCGCCTGTTGATATCCACGTACGTCCTCGATCCACTGCAAAGCAATGATGTTGCTTAGGGTTGGCTATCCTAATGTCATCCGACCCGGGCGAGACATCGAGGTCGGAGAACAGCGGAATGAAGAGTCCTGCCACAACCTTCTCCGAGGTGGGGACGGCGCAGGCCGGTGGTGCCCCCACCGGCGGCTCCGCGGGCGGCGTCGTTCACAGGGCACTGACCCGCCTGTCGTCACTTCCTCCGGGCACGACTATGGTCACCCTCGTCAACGACGGAGGAGAAAACCACACGGACACCGTCTTCGACGACGACTGGACGCAAGCCCGCGACCTTCTCGATCCCGAAGCGGAACGGGAGATCGGCGAGCTCCCCACCGAACCGCGCAGGAACCGATAACCCCCATGCTGACCACCCTTCTCCGCGACAGCCGCGACCTGGCCGCCCTCGCCGTCCCGCTCATCCTCACCCAGCTCGCCCAGGTCGCCCTGACCACCACCGACACCGTGATGATGGGCCTGCTCGGCACCCGGGAACTGGCCGCCGGCGGCCTGGCCATCGTCATCTTCAATCAGTTGCGCACCATGGGCGTCGGTCTGCTCACCTCCGTCGGCAACCAGATAGCAGCAGCCGCGGCCCGCGCCGAGCAGGCCGCAACCAGCGACGGCAAGGACAAGGAAGCCGCAGGAAAGGGAGAGACACAAGAGGAGGTGCACAGGATCATCCGGGCGAGCATGGCCGTGGCCACGCTCGCCGGTATCGCCGGGGGCGCCCTCATGATCCTCATCGGCCAGGCTCTGACCTGGCTCGGACAAGACGCCGCGGTCGTCGAACGCGCCCAGAGCATGCTGATCGCCCTGGCCCCGGGCCTGCTGCCCTGCCTGTGGTTTCAGGCCATCCGCCAGTTCACCGTCGGCATGCGACGCCCCCAAGCCCTGCTACAGATCACTGTCGCGTCCATCGCTGTCAACGCGGGCCTGAACTGGATCCTCATCCACGGCACCTGGGGACTGCCCCGCCTGGGCCTGACCGGCATCGGAGTCGCCACCTCCAGCGTCTACCTCCTGTCCTTCCTCGCCCTGTACATCTCGGTGAGGAAGGACAGCGAGCTGGCACCTTTGCTCGCCCTGAATGCCGCCAAAGCCGATCCGGCCACCATCAAGCGGCTCATCGGCCTCGGTGTGCCGATCGCGGCCACCTACGGCTCAGAGGCCGGGTTCTTCTCCATCACCGCACTGATGGCCGGATCTTTCGGGCCTGCGGCCCTCGCTGCGCACACCGCCGTCAACCAACTCGTCTACATCGTCTTCCAGGTCGCCGTCGGCCTTTCCCACGCCGCGTCCATCAACGTCAGCCGTGAACTCGCTCTCGGCCGCATCGATGACGCACGACGCATCAAAAACACCGCACTCGCCTGTGCCGCAGCCGTCATGACCGTCGTCGGCGTCGCCTACCTCGGACTGCCCCGGCTGGTCCTGGCCCCGTTCCTGTACTCCGGTTCCGACCAAGCCCTCAGTATCGCCACCCACCTGCTCATGGTCACCGCCTTCCTCCAGTTCTTCGACTGCGCGCAGAACATCGGCGTGGGACTCCTGCGTGGCCTCGACGACACCAAGGGCGGCTTCCGGATCACTCTCATCGGCTACTGGGGCGTCGGACTCCCCGCCTCCTGGCTCCTGGCCTACCCCCTGGGTCTCGACACCATCGGCATCTGGCTCGGCCTGCTCACCGGTCTGGCCACCACCGCCGTACTCCTCCTACGCCGCTACTCCGGCTCCCTCACCACCCGCGCCGACGCCCAGCACGCCGTCGCTTCCGCGTAGCGGAGCCGCCCGTGGTTCTCCCACGCCACGTTCCCAGGTGAACAACGCCTGACCTGGCGACGCGGCCGGAGGAACACGGTGGTGGCCGGCCTTCGTCAGGAGGCCGCCAGATGCCGGTGTCCCTACCATCGATACATGACGCGGGTACTGATCGTCGAGGACGATCTGTCCATCGGTTCGGAGCTGACCGAGGCGCTGTCAAGTGGCGGCTACCAGGTGAGTCTGGCGATCACCGGGGGTGAGGCGCTGGATCAGGCGCGGCAGTTCGTCCCCGATCTCGTCCTGCTGGATCTCGGTCTCCCCGATGCCGACGGGGTGGTGGTCTGCCGGCGGCTGCGGACGGTCCTGTCGCAGGCGGTGATCGTGGTGCTGACCGCACGCGTCCAGGAGTTCGAGGTCGTGGTGGCCTTGGACGCCGGTGCCGACGACTATCTGACCAAACCGTTCCGGCTCACCGAGCTGCTCGCCAGGTTGCGGGCGCATCTGCGTCGCCAGACCGTATCGCAGCAGGAGTCCGGTGTGTCCGTCGCCCGCCTGCGTCTGGACCTGCGCGCCCGGCGCGCCTACATCGCCGAGGACGAGGTCATGCTGCGGCCAAAGGAGTTCGACCTGCTGACGGTGCTGGCCTGCCACGCCGGTGAGGTGGTCACCCGCGAGGAGCTGATGGAGCAGGTGTGGGACGCCAACTGGTTCGGGCCGACCAAGACGCTGGATGTGCACGTGTTCGCCCTGCGCCGCAAGCTCAGCGAGTACGGGGAGGATCCACAGCGGATCACCACGCTGCGAGGGCGCGGCTACCGCTACGAAGTTGATCTCTAGTCCGCCTTCCGGTCCGCTCTCATCGCCCTCGCGGTGTGGCGACGTCACGACGCCGGCCACGCGCATCTTTGCGCCACGGTGGTATGAGCCCTCTTCAGCCTTCTCGCATCGCCGGGACCGGGGTCAGGCGCCCGGTCCACTCGTCGTTGACGTTGCCGGCGTTGACCGGACGGCGCTGCGAGGCCACGTACAGCCCCGCCGACAGCATCAGGGCGACGGCGAAGACCACTCCCACGCCCAGCACGCCGCCGATCACACTCGCGCCCGCCCAGGCCAGCGCCCCCACCACAGCCGCGGCCGGGAGGGTGACCAGCCACGCGGCGGCCATCCGGGCCGCGACGCTCCAGCGCACCCGGTCCAGGTGCCTGCCGATGCCCGCGCCGATCACCGACCCCGTGCACACGTGCGTGGTCGACAGCGGGAGGCCGAAGTGGGAGGAGGCGAAGATCACGGCCGCCGAGGAACCCTCCGCGGTGAACCCCTGCGGGGTCTCGATGTCGGTCAGCCCCTTGCCCAGGGTACGGATCACCCGCCAGCCGCCCAGATAGGTGCCCAGCGCGATCGCGGTCGCACTGGCCACGATCACCCACAGCGGCGTTCCCGCGTCCTTGCCGATCGCCCCGGCAGCGATCATCGCCAGCGTGATGACGCCCATCGTCTTCTGCGCGTCGTTGGTGCCGTGGGCCAGCGACACCAGTGACGCCGAGCCGATCTGGCCGTACCTGAGCCCTCGCCCGCGGGTCTCCTCCGGTGCGTTCCCGGTGATGACGTACATCAGGTACGTACCGGCCGCCGCCACCAGGATCGCCGCCAGCGGCGCGAGCACGGCCGGGACCAGCACCTTGGACACGATCTCGGCTCCCTTGACCGCCGAGGTGCCCGCCGCGATCACCGTGGCCCCGACCACACCACCGATCAACGCGTGCGAGGAACTGGAGGGAATACCGAAGTACCAGGTCAGCAGATTCCAGGCCAGACCGCCGATCAGGCCGGCGAAGACCACCGTCAAGGTGATCGCGCCGGTGTCGACGATGCCCGTCGCGATGGTCGCCGCGACCTTCAGCGACAGGAACGCCCCGGCGAAGTTCAGCACCGCCGACAACCCGACCGCCACCTTGGGCCGCAACGCCCCGGTCGCGATCGAGGTCGCCATGGCGTTGGCCGTGTCGTGAAAACCGTTGGTGAAGTCGAAGGACAGCGCCGTCACGATCACGATGGCGAGCAACACGATGTTCGCATCCATGCCCTCACCTATGACACCTCGGACGACGTTTAAGCACGTCAGAGTGTCCATCGCGCAGAGTTGACCTTCCCGTCGGCCGCCTGTTGCCAACGCGGTGCCCGGCGACCCGTCCTGGAGGACCCGGATCGAGGCGACCCGGCGGTGGGAAGCCGGAGGACACCGCGCCCGGCCGGTACGGGTGGTCGAACGCCTTCCGGAGAACGTACGCCGCTCGTTCCGCGGGCGTCAGCCTGGCCATGACGGGCAGCACCGCGAACGCCGGCGCCAGGGGCCGGCGTACGTGTCGTGCCGCGACCGGGCGGGCCGAACGACATCGGCGGATCCGCCTTCCCGTGCGGATACCGGCCCGGTTTCCGGCCTGCCAGGAAATACGGTGAATAGGTAATCGCCGGAATTGAAGCTGATGCGAAGTCGTGGACGTTGCGTCAGATTCGATGTCATCGGGATCGTGTCCGGTCGGTTGACTGATAGAGAGGCCATGTCCAGGTCGGCCCCGCCGTCTTGGTGGATGGCGAGTGGTGATCCATTAACGGGGCCGGGCCGACCTGGACCCCGACCCACCGGCCCGTGAACGCGGGAGCGTTTTCGGGCCTTTCCCCGGGGTCGGTGGTCCGAAGTGGTCCGGATCATGGTCATGGACGGATTGTCGGCGTGGATCCTCTCTGCCTCCGAAGAAAGAGGATCGCGATCGTTTTTCGGCGGGATGGAGCCCCACTTGAAAAGCTACCCGAGTGATATATCCGCCACATACCGCGCAAAGTTTGTTTTTTTCTACACCTACGGCGTTATGCCTTGTACACCTCCTGCGGTATATGGCACGAAGAGGGATGTCAGTCAGCGGGAATATGACTAGCATGCGCTGATGTACAGCTATGCGAGGACATCCTGGCGGAGACTTCTCACAGCGCATCCACTGCTCATCGACACTGTGATCGCGGTGGCGCTGTCCGCCGTCATGTGGATGTGGGAACTCAGCGATGCCAGGTACGGGTCGCGTCCGCCGGACGGCCTGTCGCTCGCACTGACCATCGCGGTGAACATGCCGTTGGCCCTGCGACGGCGGATACCGTGCACGGTGCTGGTGGTCTCGTGCGCGGTGTCCCTGGTCCACCTGGCACTCGGCTACCACTCCCAGGTGAACAAGATGGGAGCGCTGCTGGTGCTGTACACCGTGGCCGTCCAGCGGCCCGTGGCGGTGTCATTGGCGGGGGCGGCGCTCACCTTCGGCCTGTGGTGGTGCTCCTCGATGGTGTTCCCGGGCACCAAGTTCTGGATGGCCGTCGTGTGGCCGCTGCTGGCCGTCGGCTTCACCTGGGCTTTCGGTAACGCCACCCGGATGGTCATCGAGAGCAACCGGCGGCTCACCGAGCTGACCCGGCAGTTGCGTGACGAGCAGGAGAACAAGGCCCGGCTGGCGGTGGCCCAGGAGCGAACGCGGATCGCCCGCGAACTGCACGACGTGGTCGCCCATCATCTGTCGGTGGTCGCGGTCCAGGCCGAGCTGGGCCAGTACGTGCTGTCAACCGATCCGGCCACCGCCGGCACGGCACTGGCCACCATCGCCGACACCACCCGTGAGGCCCTGGACGAGATGCGACTGCTGCTGTTGATCCTGCGAATCGGGGCCGACGACGAGCGGGAGACGCGCTACGACGTGACGCCCGGACTGGGGGACCTGGAAACACTGGTCGAACGGGTGCGCACAGCCGGGGTGACGGTGGAGGTGACCGTGACCGGCAACGAGCAGCCCCTGCCCCAGGGGCTGGATCTGTGCGTCTATCGGATCATCCAGGAGTGCCTGACAAACGTCGTCAAGCACGCCGCGCCCACCCGGGTGCGGGTGACCTTCACCTACGGCGCGGGCGTCCTGACATTACAGGTGTGCGACGACGGCCGCCTCGGTACCGGCCAACCGGTCGAAGTGATCCAGAACACACCAGGCCAGGGATTGATCGGCATGACTGAGCGGGTCAAGCTGTACCAGGGCACGATCATCACCGGTCCTCGCCCCACGGGCGGATTCCAGGTCGTGGCGACCCTCCCCCTGCTCACCCGTCCCGGCCAGGAGCCCGCCGCCCTAACCAGCGAGAGGTGACGATGATCAGGGTTCTGGTAGCCGACGATCAGGAACTCATCCGGGCGGGACTGACCGCCCTCCTGCGCGCCGCCCCGGACCTTGAAGTAGTCGGTGAGGCCTCGGACGGTCACGAGGCCGTCCAGTGCGCCGCCGCCACCCATCCAGATGTGATCTTGATGGACATCCGCATGCCCGGCATGGACGGCATCGCCGCGACCAAGCGCATCCTGGCCGACAGCCTGGCCGACGGCGGCGCGTCTCGTACCCCGCAGATACTCATTCTGACCACTTTCGACATCGATGAGTACGTCTACCAGGCGCTGCGCGCCGGAGCCTCCGGCTTCCTGCTCAAGCAGACCCCGGCCAAGCGCCTCCTGTCCGCCATTCACACCGTCGCGGCCGGGGACGTCCTGCTGTCACCCACCAGTACCCAGCGATTGATCGAGGCGTTCACGCCCGCTCCGCCCGCGGTGCCCGATCATGACATGTCCCAGCTTTTTGCTTTGACCGCTCGCGAGCTTGAGATCTTCACCCTGGTCGGCCAGACGCTGTCCAACCATGACATCGCCCAGAAGCTGTGCCTGAGCCAGGCCACCGTGAAAACCCACCTCAACCGCGCGATGAGCAAACTCGGTCTGTCCAGCCGCGCCCATGTCGTCGCCACCGCCTACGACTGCGGGCTGGTCACCTCGCGTCGACAGGCGGGCTGACCCGCCTACCGGCGCGACGGTTCCAACATCGCGATCCCGGTCAGGATCAGCGACGTGGACCGGTCCAGGGCGCCTGCTCCAGGGCGCCTGCCCGCGGGTTCTCGGGAGCCTTGGCGCCGAACATCCCGCTCGGCACGGCCGCACCGACCTCGCCGGAGAGCCGTCCATCGTCTCCGACTCCGGTGACAGGTGGCGCGTCCTCGCCTTCCCCGCCCACGGTTCGGCGCCGTTGTCGTCATGCCGGCCCGGGAGGCCGGTCCGGCGGCCGAGGCTCCCGCCGGACCCGGGCGTGGCCGCGGTACCCGGCGCCGGTTCGCGTCATGACGGGTCCCCTGCCGTCGAACGCCGGAAGCCCTGGCACTCCAACTGTGTATCTGGTACAGATTAATCTATGTATAAGATACACGGTACGACATACACAGAAAGGGCAGACGTGACCGACGCCGCGATCCATGCCCGTGGCCTGGGCAAATCCTTCGGTGCGACGCGGGTGCTGAACGGAGTCGAGCTGACCGTTCCGACCGGCTCGCTGCTGGCCCTGCTCGGACCGAACGGGTCAGGCAAGACGACAACGGTCCGGATCCTGACCACGCTGCTCGCCGCGGACAGCGGCACCGCCACAGTGGGCGGCCACGACGTCGCGCGGGAAGGCGTCGCGGTACGGCGCAGCATCGGCCTGACCGCCCAGCAGGCCACGGTGGACGACCTGCTCACCGGAAGGGAGAACCTGGAGTTGTTCGCCGGCCTGCACCACCTGGGCAGGCGGGAAGCCCGGCGGCGGGCGGCCGAACTCCTCGAACGGTTCGATCTCGGCGCCGCCGCGAACCGCCGGGTCTCCACCTACTCCGGCGGGATGCGCCGCCGCCTCGATCTGGCGGCGAGCATGGTGGCCGTACCACGGATCCTCTTCCTCGACGAGCCCACCACCGGCCTTGACCCGCGCAGCCGGGCGGAGCTCTGGTCGGTGATCCGCGAACTGCTCGCCTCCGGCACCACCATCCTGCTGACCACCCAGTACCTGGAGGAGGCCGACCGGCTCGCCGACCGCATCGCGGTGATCAACAACGGCCGCGTCGTCGCCGACGACACCCCGGCCGCCCTCAAGCGCCAGGTGGGCGCGGAGCGCCTGGTGCTGCACCTGTCACGGGCCGAGGACGTCTCCCGGGCCGGCGCCGTCCTGTCCACCGGCACCGGACCGCATCTCGACGCCGACGCGCGGGAGGTCACCCTGGCACTGCAGGGCCCCGACCAGTTGCGTCACACGCTGAACCTGCTGGACCGGGAGGGCATCGCCGTCGAGCGGGTCGAGTTGCGCAGCCCCACCCTGGACGACGTCTTCTTCGAGTTCACGGCGGTGGCGGTATGAGCGGGACGACGATGGGCGATCTGGGGCGTCTGGTCACCCGCGCGCTGCGCCACGAGACGCGCACCCCCGACGCGCTCATCGTGAACATCGCGCTGCCGGCGCTCATCATGATCGTCTTCGTCTACGTCTTCGGTGGCGCGATCACCACCGGGTCCAGCGGGCTGACCTACATCGACTTCGTCGTTCCCACCGTGCTGCTCATGTCCGGCGGGTACGGCGCCGCGTTGACCGCCGTGACCGTCACGGACGAGATGACCCGAGGAATGATCGACCGCTTCCGGACCCTGCCCATCAGCGGCTGGGTGGTGCCCGCCGGGCATGTCGTCGCCTCGGTGGTCCGCAACGTGGTGGCGACCGGGATCGCCCTGGCCGTGGCGATCGCCCTGGGTTTCCGCCCGGACGCCACGCTCGCCGACTGGGCACTGGCGCTGCTTCTCGTCATCGGGTACGTCCTGGCGGTGTCCGCGATCGCGGTGCTCTGGGGACTGCTGGTCACCTCGACCCAGGCCGCCGGTGCCTTCAGCTTCGTCGTGATCTTCTTCCCGTACCTGTCGGACGGCGTCGTCCCCGCGGAGACCATGCCGAGCCTGCTCCGCGGTTTCGCCGAGCACCAGCCGACCACGCCGATGGTGAAGACGCTACGCGGGCTGCTCCTCGACCACCCCATGGGCGACGCGGGGTGGCTCGCCACCGCCTGGCTGGCCGCCGGCGTGGCGATCAGCATCCCCATCGCGGCGGTGCTGTTCCGGCGCCGTACCTCGGCCTAGGACCGGTACGACCGGCCATGCGGTGTCCAGGTTGGGGAGCACACCACATGGCCGGTCGTTCTCAGGCGCGGGAAGACTAGGGGGTGATCACGAAGCTGGACCCCGGTTCCTTCACGATGTTGCCCTTGGCCGAGTTGGTGATGGTGACGTTCGTCAGCGTCGCGCTGCCGCGGGCGCCGCTCATCGCCAGGATGCCGGCACCGTTGTTGGACTTGTCGATCCGCACATTGGTGATCGCGACGCCCGGCATGTTGCCGCCCCCCGTCTTGAACTGGATGCCGTCGTAGGTCGAGTCGTAGATGTCGGTGTCCCGGATGGTGACACCGGTGATGTCCCGGTTCGCCGCGAAGAGCGTGATGGCGCCGAACTCCTGGTCCTCGTTCCAGAAGACGCCGCCGCACCGGTAGAGCGCGTTGTTGGCCACCAGGGTCTGCCCGGAGAAGGGCAGCGGGTCGTGGTCGGTCGCCAGCATGATGCCCGGGTAGTTCATGGTGTCGTAGACCAGGTTGTTCTCGATCTTGTTGCCGTAGCCGCCGTAGATCGCGATGCCGGTCGCCCGCCAGGGCAGCTGGATGGTGTTGTTGATGAACTGGTTGTCGTGCCCGATGTCCACCGCCGGGTCCTTGACGTACCGGTTGGCCCAGACCGCCAGGGAGTCGTCGCCGGTGGTGCGGAACGACGAGTTGAACACCCGTGAGTTCCGCGTGCCGTTGCTGAAGTTGATGCCGTCGGCGTAGGTGTTGCGGATGCGCATGCCGCTGAAGTCCAGCCCGTCGGCGGGTCCCCACAGATCCGGGATGTTGTCGTAGTCACGGCCGACCCAGACGCCCACGTTGGCGTGCTCGATCCACACGTTGGAGATCTTGGTGTTCTTGCCGAACCGCCCGTTCAGCCCCACCCCGCCCTCGGCGTTGCCGTCGCCGCCGCGAATGCGGCCCGAGCCGAAGATGGCGATGTCGGAGATCTGGACGTTGTCGTCGATGTCGAAGCCGAAGTTGCCCTCGTGCGGGTGGTTGATGCCGCCGGTCGCCAGGTGCGGCTCGGTCAGGGTGTACAGCTGGGAGTGCCACATCCCCGCTCCGCGGATCGTGACGTTGCTGATGCCCACCTGGTTGAACTGACCCCGGTTCAGCGGGTCGTCGGTGAGGATCTTCTTCTCCTGCCGCCACTGTCCCGCCGGGATCCACACGCAGCTGATGACCCCGTTCTGGTCGTCCGTCACCGCCCGCTGGATGGCGGCCGTGTCGTCGAGCCCGTCGTTGGGCACCGCGCCGTACGCCGTGATCGAGGTGCAACCGGCCGGCTGGCTCGCCGGTGGTGCCACCTGCTCCAGGTCGATCAGGTCGATGATGTAGAACGAGGCCGTGTCGGTGGCGTCGCGCTGCAGCCGGAACTTGGTCCCCACCGGGTAGGTCGACGACAGTAGCGCGTGCGACTCGTCGAACAACCGCCGGGCGTCGGCCTGCGGGGTGTTCGTCAGGGATTCCGGGCCGTCGCTGTTCCCGTACAGCCAGCTGTGCCGAGACGAGAGGGTCAGCTTCTGGGCGAAGGTGTCGTTGATGTACAGGCTGATGGTGGCCTCGATGCCGCCGCCGTTCGGCGCGTCGGGGATGGAGTTGCGCACCACGATCGAGTTGGCGGAGTTGGTCGAGGTGAACTCGACGAACTGCCCCGTGCTGTTCAGCCGCACCGACTGCCGGCCGGAGGACTCGGTGGCGAAGTTGGTGTGCCCGAAGGTGCGCAGCGGGTCGGCCGTCAGCAGGGTGCCCTGGTACCTGGCGGCCTCGGCCTCGTACTCGACCCACGGAACCGCCGCCCCGCGCCCGACCACGATCGCCTGGGAGAGCGTGTTGTTGGTCTCGTTGGTCTCGGCGACGACGTTGGTCGCGTCGGCGGTGGCGGTGATGGTGGCACCGCCACTGGTGGCGGTCCAGCTGCCGCTGACGGC
Source organism: Streptosporangium sp. NPDC002607 (assembly GCF_053592655.1). Taxonomy (NCBI): domain Bacteria; kingdom Bacillati; phylum Actinomycetota; class Actinomycetes; order Streptosporangiales; family Streptosporangiaceae; genus Streptosporangium; species Streptosporangium sp. NPDC002607. The sequence continues at coordinate 188,557 of NZ_JBSFWD010000010.1, read as the reverse complement.
CACGTTGACCGTCGCGCCCGCGGCGATCGACGGGGTGTTGGTGTTGAGCGTGGTGCCGCCCACCGTCAGCCGGGTGACCGTGGTCGCGCCCGTCGCGGTGTTCCCGCGGTTCTTCACCGCCACGGTGAACGTGACCGCCGCGCCGACCGCCGGGTTCGGCGGGTTGGAGCTGATGCTGAGAACCTGCAGGTCGGGGCCGGGAGCCTCGGTGACCACCAGCGGCGATGCCGCGGTGAAGGTGTTGTTGCCCTCGTTCTGCTCGAAGACCGTGTTCGACTCGTCCACCTTGGCGCTGACGGAGTAGCTGGCCGCGCCGCGGGGGCCGATGTTCGCGGTCACCGTGGCCTGGGCGCCGGCCGCGAGAGCGGCGACCGGAGCGGTGCCGGCCAGCGTGCCGCCGAGGTAGAAGTTGACATTGGTCGCGCCGGAGGCGGCGGTGCCGATGTTGCGCACCGTGCCGGTCAGCGTGATCGGGTTGGTCTCGATCGGCGCGTTCGGGGACCAGGTGAGAGCCGAGACCGTCAGGTCGGGGTTCGGCGCGGGGACGCCGATGACCTGGAACTCGGCGACCTGCCCGGCGGGTGCGCCGGTGTTGCCGTTGAACTTCAGCTGGACGTCGGCGACGGTGGCGTTGACGTCGATCGTCACCGTGTTGCCGCCGGAGGCCGGGTTGAACGTGTAGTTCTGCGCCGACACCAGGTTGGTGTAGCCCGTGGCGTTCTGCTCCCGGCCCAGGACCTGGATGTTCTGGGTACGGGTGCCCCACGCGGCGTCCGGGTTCAGCTTCAGCACGACCGAGCTGACGCTCGCGTTGGCGCCGAGCTTGACCGCCAGCGTGTTCGGGTAACCGGCGTTGCCCTCCCAGTAGGTGGCCGTGCTGTTGTCGTTGGCGTTGGCCGCGACGAACGTGTGCACGTGGCCGGACTCGACCATCTCCTTGCCGATGGCCAGGTTCGAACCGGGATCGCCGGTGCCGTTGCGGGTCACCGTGTTGCTGTTCGCCGAGACGTTGCCCGCCGCGTCCTTGGCCCGCACGAAGTACGTCACGGTCGCCGACGCCGGTTGGTTGTCGGTGTAGGTCAGCACGTTGCCGACGCTGCCCCGGAGCTGGTTGTTGGCGTAGACGTCGTACCCGGTGACGCCCACGTTGTCGGTCGAGGCGTTCCAGGTCAGCTTGATCTGGCCGGAGACCGGCTGGGTGAAGGCGAGGTTGCCGGGGGCCGACGGCTTCTCGGTGTCGCCGCCGCCGGCGGCGGCGTAGATCTCGAACTCGGAGATCTGCGCGGCGGGCCAGCCGGTGTTGGCGGTGACGTTGACGCGCCAGTAGCGGTAGGTCGCGGCGCTGAAGTCGATCGTGACCTTGTTACCGGTCGCCGGGTCGAACGTGTAGTTCGCCGAGGCCACCACCGTGCTGTAGCCGATGCCGTCGGCGCTGCCCTGGACCGAGAGGGTCTGGGTGCGGGTCTGCCAGGCGGCCGGGGCGGGCACCTTCAGCACGATCTGGTCGACGCTCGTGGCGGTGCCGAGGTCGATCCGCGCCCACTGCGGGAAGCTGTTGTTCGCGCTCTCCCAGTAGGTGTTCTGATTGCCGTCGTTGATGGCCGACACCGTGTACTCGGCGGTGGAACTGCTGGCCTGGGTCGCCTTGCCCGGCGACAGGTTGGGTCCGCCCGCGGCGGAGGCCGGCACGACCGACCCCATGACGAGCAGACCGGTGGCGACCGTGCTTGCCAGCATGGCCGCCACCAGCCGTAACGGTCCGTACGGTTTTCTCATTCGCGTTCTTCCATCTCTCGTCGAGCACGACAGGGCCGAGACGTGAAGGCATGCGCCTTCACCGCACACGGATGGGGGGCAGGTGCATGGGCGCAGCGCATTCCTGAAGTTGCGAAGAGCCGCGAGAAAAAGAACTTTTCTTTGCAAGATTCTTGCGTAGTGTTGGCCAAAGGTTACATACGTGCTACGACCGCGTCAACGGGTGAAAAACGGCTTCCCGAACTGGTTTGACACCGGGTGTGAAAGAGATCGGGGCGGCCGTGATGACCTGAACGGTCGAGTCGGCGGCGATGCCGGGCGAGATCCGAAGGCCCGGGACGTCCGGGTCAGTTCGGGTCGTTGTCCTCGGCGAGGACTTCCTCGATCTGGTGGCGCTCCTCGTCGGTGAGCGTGCGCGGCGCGAAGGCCGGTGCGGGCCCGTCCAGCCGGTCGGCCTCCGAGACGGCCATACGGATCAGGTCGGCGATCACCTCACGGGCCGCCGCGGCCTTGGCCCTGCGGTTCTTTCCCCTGCCGCGGATCTCGCCGGAGACGCGCTCCTGTCCCCACAGGTGGATGCGATAGGAGCGCCCATCGCCCAGATCCGAGGTGTCGTAGATGCGGACCGACGGCAGGACGATGCCGTGGTCTCGGCGCAGTTCCTCCCGCTGCTGCGCCAGCTCGTCCAGGATCGTGCCGCCGTTGTCCGGATCGAGCAGCTCGCCCAACGGCGTCGAGACGGCCAGGTGCAGCGGTTCGCTCTCCAGCGTGGCCTGCCGCGCCCGCGCGCGCAGCTCCACCTCCTCGAATCCGAATGCCAGGTCGGCCAGCCCGTTCAGCCCATGGCCCTCGACGTCCCGCGCTCCGGACGCCTGGGCCAGCAGGACGACAGCCTCGTAGGTGCGCCTACGCTGCCCGTAGGCCAGCAGCGGCGCGAGTTCACGCAGGGCGACGGCCGCGGCCTTGTGGTCGGGAACCTGGTACCGCAGCCGGGCCGCGAGCCGTATCGCGTGTGCCTTCTCCTCGTCCGAGATGCCGGACAGGCCGCTGAACAGCTCGTGGGCGGCGGCCTCGTCAGCTGGGCTCCCGGCCTCTGCGAAGCCCGCCGCCGCTCGCTCCAGCTCGTGCCGGGCCTGGCCCGGGGACTCCTCCCGCAGATGCATACGGCCACGCCAAAGGTGCACGGTGGCCAGCTCGCGCGGGGAGATCCGCCCGTACAGCTCCTCCAGCCGGTCCAGCTGCGGTGCCAGCTCGGCCGCCGGCGCCTCGGTGAAGTCCATGATCTGCGCCAGCACCCGCCGGGCCCGCGTCTCGAGCATCTCGTGGTCGGACGACACGAGCAGCGTCAGCGCCCGGCGCGCCCCGGCACTCGCCGCGGTGTGGTCGTCCAGCGCGAGACGCGTCTCAGCCTCGGTGACCAGCCGCGCCGCCCGCTCGTGCGGCGGGACCGCCTCGGCCGCCTCCAACGCGTCGAGGTCGACGGTCAGCCGGCGGGCCTCGGCCTCCCTCCCGGCGACCAGGAGATGCTGCGCCAGCCGGCCCAGCGCGACCCGGATGAGGGTGGGCCAGCCGATCCGCTCGGCCAGCGTCCGCGCCTCCTCCATGACCGCGATCGCCCGCAGCACGTGTTCGCTCTCGGTCTGCACGCCCGCCGCGTTGTGCCGGGCGGCGGCGATGTCGCCGAGCTGACAGAGGGCGTCGAACTCGCCGCGCCCCCAGCCGACCTCCCGGGCGAGCGTCAGGGCCGCGCGCGCCTCGCGCTCCGCCGCGTCGAACGCGCTGTCGCCCAGATACGCCCCGGCCAGCCGGACCCTTATCGCCGAGAGCGGCAGTTCCTCCCCGGGCCCGGTGTAACGTCCGGCCAGCTCGTCCAGCATCCGCTGCGCCGCCCCGAATCGCCCCTCGGCCATCGCGATGAACGCGACCTGGTCGAGCTGGACGATGGTCTGGGCGAGGTCCCCGCCGCGCACCGTCCGGAACAGCTCCAGCGACTCCTCGTACAGCTCGGCCGCCCGGCGCAGATGGGACGGGGCGCCGTACTGAGCCCACCCGCCCGCGATCAGCCGCAGGCAGTCGGCCTGCGTGAACGCGTCACCCGAGGCCCTCGCCAGCCCGAGCGCCTCGGTCAGCAGCGCGAACGTCTTCGGCGGATCGTAGAACTGGCTCCAGAACCCGACCGTGGACAGTACGCGTGCCCGATCGCGCGTGGGGATGCCATCGGCCCCCGCGAGCGCGGCCTCGAACGACTGCCGCGCGGCCTGCGCGTCGCCCTCGTCGGCCTGCGCGTTCCCCAGCAGGGCGAACAGCAGCGGATGCGGGACGACGTCGATGGCCTGGCGGCAGATCTGCTGCGCCTCGGCGTACCGGAACCGGCGGGCCGCCACCGCCGCCCGCGTCGCCGCCGCGCGCACGACGAGCCGGTGACCGCGCCCCGCCGTGGCCAGGCGCTGCACCTCGGCCAGTGCGGGCAGGTCGAGCAGGTCCGGGTCGTTGACCTCGTCGAAGGCGCCCAGGTGCGCGGCGAGCGCGGCGGCACACCGCGCGTGACCGGCGACCGGGTCGGGGTCGGTGAGCACCGGTTCGAAGACGGCCGGGACGCGGTAGTCGGCGCCGCCGGGACGCTCGGCGTACTCCAGCAGGTGCCAGCCCGCCAGACGCTCGGCCCGTTCGACCGCCTCCTGCCGGGCCAGATCCGGGACCGCGGGTGCGGCGATCCAGGACGCCGGGCCCGCGAGCCGTGCCAGCACCTCGGCCGGGACCGGGATCCGGAACGGCGCGACCGCGCGCAGCAGCGCCGCGTCCTGCGGATCACGCCGCCCGATCAGCTCGTCGACGGCCAGCTTGTCGTAGAACTCCTTGCGACGCTGCTGGAAGCGCTGGCGCAGCAGTTCCTCGCCGGTCTCGGGGCTGTCGCGAGCGACGTCGAACAGGAAGGTGAGCAGCCGCGGATTGTCACGTGCCATCTGCCGGGCCAGTTCCACGGCCCGCGCGTCCACCTGGCCCTGCACCGCGAGCCGGTCGATCCGCGCTTGCTGGAAGTGCTCCGGCAGCACGTCCAGGGCCAGGTCGTCGAGCAGTTCGACACCCGGCGACTTCGGCAGATACCGGCTGGTGATCACGATCCGGTGTGGCCCGCGGACCGTCGCCAGCGCGTCGATCAGCGCGGACAGCGCGCGGACGGCCTCCGGCCCCGGCACCGCCTCGGGACCGCCCGCGGTGATGTTCCGCTGCTCGAACTCATCCAGCACGATGATCACCGGACGGAACATCCGGCGCAGCGCACGGACCAGCAGCCCCTTCAGGTCACTACCGGGCGGCGCGGAACCGAGCACACCGCCCAACTCCGGGATCGTTCCCAGCTCCTGAAGCAGGATCTCCCGGGTCAACGGCACGTTGATCGAGACGTAGGTGACCGGGTTGCCACGCCCCTCCTGGGTCGTGGTGATGCGCTCCAGCACGTTGGCCACCAGCGTTGTCTTGCCGACCCCGCCGACCCCGTGCACGACGGCGCCCGGCCGCCGGAACTCGCGCAGCGGGTTGAGCATCCGGTCCAGCCGCTGGATCTCACGCCTGCGGCCGAAGAAGTCCGCCAGCGACACCCGGGCCAGCCCCGACGCGCCGATCTCGCGATGCTCCCGGCCGATCCAGATCTGGTCGAGCGGCATCTGCGCCACCGCGACGGTCAGCGGGCGCGGCATGTCAGTGCCCTGCACGTGCATGCGCAGCATGTGCCAGTGCTCACGGCCCGCCTTGATCAGCTCCTGGTAGCTGCGGGCCAGCGCGATCGCCGGGCTGCGGCCCAGCATGAGCTGCTGGTAGAACGCGGCCGTCGCCTCGCTCGCGGCCCGGTCGTTGACCGGGCGGCCCCAGCCGACCACGATCGGCGCCGAGATGGTGGCCAGTTCCTCGGCCAGCGACGGCGCGGCCCCCAGATCGCCGCCTTCGGCGGTCTGGCAGCCCGACAGGAACACCAGGCCCGGCTCGCTCTGCCACAGGACCTCGTGCAGGTCGGCGGCGAACGCGCGGTGCGTCCGGCCGTCGCGGTCCTCGGTCAGGAACAGGCCGCGCCCGTCGCCGCGCAGCGCGTGCCCCGTCAGGTGGATCACGTCGAAGTGGCCGCGGTCGTAGAAGCCCAGCCGCCGACCCAGCTCGCTCAGGCTGCCGGTCGGCTCGTACTCCAGATAGAAGGGGGCGCCGCCGTCGGCCGCCGCGTCCCGGATCATCGCCTCTTCCATCTGGTAGTTCAGGACACCGGGGCCGTCGATCGGTTCGCACGCCATGAACAGCAGCCGGAGCGGATGCCGCGCCTGGTCGCGGGTGCGCGGCTCCACGTCCACGGACCGGATCGGGATCACCGGGTTGGGCCGGGCGATGAGGAAGTCCCGGCCGTCGTGCAGCAGCTCCCACGGTAGGTGACCCAGTCCGGCCGTCACGTCGAGCAGGATCACCACGAGGTCGTTCGGCCGGCGCTTGAGGTACTCCGACAGGTAGAGGTGGTCGGTGTCGAGAAGCTTGTACAGGGAACGGCCGAGTGTCCGCAGCCTGTTCTCCCGTTCCAGGGCGTCTTCGCCCGGATCGTGCAGGTAGTAGCCGGTGTCGGCCTGCCGCAGCGCGTTCTGCAGGTCGAGGTAGGCGAGCCGTTCGCTGAACGGCGCCTCGCCGCCGCCGCGATTGTGGGTCAGCAGGTATCCCAGGTCGGGGCGCTGCCCGGCATGTTTCAGGGCGATCTTCAGCGTCCACGGCATGGTGGTGTCAGTCGGTCGTGCCCGGGCCGGGTGCGGACCCGGAATCGGCCTCCGGGTCCGGTCCGGGATCTGAGTCCCGGCCCGATTCCTGTTCTGCTTCCCGTTCTGATGCCAGAAGATAATCGAATTCGTCCGGGGACAGGTCATCCAGTACGCGGCGGGAACCCAACCGGTCGAACACGACGATGACGCGCGGCGGCGGCTCGGATTCGTCGCGCCGGCGGATGCGCTCCACCCACCCGTACACGGTGTCGGCGAGCGCGACGACCGTCCCGGCGAGCGTCACGACCGCGGTGATGACCTCCAGAGGCCCTTTGTGGCCCGGCGGAAGCCCGCTGAGCTGGGCCTGCGCGCCGATCTCCGCGGCCAGGTCGGCGGCGTCCCGCGCGGCCGTGCGGCCCTCGACCACGATCCGCACCGGCATGATGCCTCCTCATCCCCGAGCAAGCGAAAATGGCCCATGTCATTTTTAGCCGATAGAAGTGGAGATGAGGGCCTTTCTTGGCGAGGCGCAGAAAGGAGACGCATTTTCCTGGCATCCACCGCCGTTCTCGCCCGGTGAACAGCCCCGGCAGGTGGTGGCCTGTCGGCCAGGGGGCGAAAGTGGCGGTCCGGAAGGTGCGGCGGCACTATACACCAAACCAAGCGCTTGCTACTCTCCGCGCATGCTCTCCACGATTGTCTGGGGCACCGGCAACGTCGGCCGTGCGGCCATCCGAGCCGTCGAGGCCCATCCGGCGCTGAAACTCGCGGCAGTGCTCGTCCACAACCCCGACAAGGTCGGCCGCGACGCGGGCGACCTCGGCGACCTCGGCCACGAGCTGGGGATCGCCGCCACCGACGACATCGACGCGGTGCTGGCCACCCGTCCGCACGCCGTGGTGTACGCGGCGTCCGGCGACATCCGCCCCGACGAGGCCCTCGCCGACATCATCAGGGCGATCCGGGCCGGAGCCGTGGTCGTCACCCCCTCGCTGTACGCGCTCTACGACCAGCGGGGCGCCCCGCCGGAACTGCGCGAACCGGTGCTGGCCGCCATCGCGGACGGCGGCGGCTCGCTCTTCGTCTCCGGTGTCGACCCCGGCTGGGGCAACGATGTACTGCCCCTGCTGATCAGCGGGCTCGGAACCGTCGTGGACGTGATCCGCTGCCAGGAGATCTTCGACTACTCCACCTACGACCAACCCGACTCGGTCCGCTACCTGGTCGGCATGGGCCAGCCGATGGACTACGAACCGCCGATGACCGCGCCGACGGTCCCGACCATGGTCTGGGGCGGGCAGGTACGGCTGATGGCCAGGGCGCTGGGTGTCGAACTCGACGAGATCCGCGAGACCCTGGACCGGCGCGCGCTCGACGCCACGGTGAGCACCAAGACGATGGGCGAGTTCGAGGCCGGCACCCAGGGCGCGGTCCGGTTCGAGGTGCAGGGCATCGTCGAGGGCGAACCCCGCATCGTCATCGAGCACGTCACCCGCATCCACGCCTCCTGTGCCCCGGACTGGCCGATGCCGCCCGACGGCGTCGGTGCCCACCGGGTCATCATCGAGGGCCGCCCGCGCATCGAGGTCACGGTCGAGGCCACCGACGAGGGCGGCAACCGGTCGGCGGGCGGGAACGCCACCGCGGTCGGCCGCCTGGTGAGCGCCATCGACTGGCTGGTGGACGCGGAACCCGGACTCTACGACGCGCTCGACGTCCCGCTGCGCCCGGCGGTCGGCAAACTCGTAAGGAGAGAACCATGAATATCGACATTCCCGAGGGCAAGGACGCGATCGGCTACGTGTGGGGTGAGATGGTCCCCGGCATCGGGGTCGCCGCCTCGAAGTTCTCGATGGCGGTGTACGCCCACACGACCCTCGGACTCCGCGAGTTCGAGGCCGCCCGGCTGCGGATCGCGCAGATCAACGGGTGCGTCTTCTGCCTCGACTGGCGGACCGAACGGGACGGGCGGAAGGTCGAGGAGGAGTTCGCCGACGCGGTGACCGAGTGGCGTACCACCGACGCCTTCGACGACCGCACCCGGCTGGCCGCCGAGTACGCCGAGCGGTACGCCCTGGACCATCACGGCCTCGACGACGAGTTCTGGACCCGGATGACCGCGCACTACAGCCAGCTGGAGATCGTGGAGCTGAGCATGAGCATCGGCTCCTGGCTGGCGTTCGGCCGGCTCAACCACGTGCTGGGCCTGGACACCGTGTGCATGCTGCCCAGCGGTCGGTCACCCTCGATCTGACACAAGTTACTTCCCGGTACGTGGTGGCTTAACATCCGAGAAACATGTAGAACTTGTTCTAATACGTCAAGAGTGAGGAAAATCACATGAGTGACAAAACCTCGCGTAGGACAGGTTCCGAAGGCATCTCGCGCCGTGGATTCATCACTGGAACCGGTTCTATCTTGGGAGTCGCGGCCCTCGCGACTCCCGCCACCGCAGCCCAGGCAAAAGCCGCACGCGTAGCCGCTCCGATCGCCTCCGGGGCCCATGTCCCGGCCCTGGTGATCGGCACCGGCTACGGCGGCTCCGTCGCCGCCCTGCGCCTCGCCCAGGCGGGCGTCGACGTGCACATGATCGAGATGGGCATGGCCTGGGACACCCCGGGCTCCGACGGAAAGATCTTCTGCAACACGACCTCGCCGGACCAGCGCTCCTACTGGCTCCGCACCAGGACCAAGGCACCCCTCAACTTCTTCCTCGGCTTCCCGATCGACCGGGACATCTCTCGCTACACCGGCATCCTGGATGCCGAGGAGTTCGGCGGCATCACCGTCTACCAGGGCCGCGGCGTCGGCGGCGGCTCGCTGGTCAACGGCGGCATGGCGGTCACTCCCAAGCGGGAGAACTTCGCCGCGATCCTGCCGTCGGTGAACGCCGACGAGATGTACAACACCTACTACCCGCGCGCCAACGCCGGGCTCGGGGTCGGCAGCATCGACCCGGCCTGGTTCGACTCCACCGCCTGCTACCAGTACGCCCGGGTCGGCCGCAAGCACGCCCAGCGCTCCGGCTTCCCGTTCGTCTTCGTGCCCGACGTGTACGACTGGGACTACATGAAGCAGGAGGCGGCCGGAACCGTCACCAAGTCGGCGCTGGCCGGCGAGATCCTCTACGGCAACAACCACGGCAAGAAGTCACTGCAGAAGACCTACATCGCCCAGGCCAAGGCCACCGGCAGGGTCACCGTCTCGGCGCTGCACCAGGTCACCTCGGTCACCCCGGCGGCCGGTGGCGGCTACACGGTCGTCATCGACCAGCTCAACACCACCGGTGGTGTCACGACCACCAAGACCGTGACCGCGGACCGGGTGTTCTTCGCCGCCGGCAGCGTCGGCACCAGCAAGCTGCTGGTCAAGCTGAAGGCCACCGGCGCGCTGCCCAACCTGAACAACGAGATCGGCAAGGGCTGGGGCGACAACGGCAACGTCATGTGCGGCCGGGCCAACCACCTGTGGGACCCGACCGGCAGTCTCCAGTCGACCATCCCCTGCTCCGGCATCGACAACTGGGACGCCGGCGGCGCGTTCGCCGAGGTCGCCCCGCTGCCCACCGGGATCGAGACCTTCGCCTCGCTGTACCTGTCGATCACCAAGAACCCGAACCGGGCCCAGTTCTCCTGGAACGCCGCCACGGGCAAGGTCGACCTGAACTGGCAGCTCGCCTGGAAGCAGCCGTCGATCGACATGGCCAAGACCATCTTCGACAAGATCAACTCCAAGGAGGGGACGATCTACCGGACCGACCTCTTCGGCGTCTACAAGATCTGGAACGACACCCTCACCTACCACCCCCTCGGCGGCGCCGTCCTGAACAAGGCCACCGACAACTACGGCCGCCTCACCGCCTACCCGGGCCTGTACGTCATCGACGGCTCATTGATCCCGGGCAACACCAGCGTCAACCCGTTCGTCACCATCACGGCCCTGGCCGAACGGAACATCGAAAAGATCATCGCTACCGACCTGTAGCGATGACCCGATGATGTCGTCGGCCACGGGCGCGTGTGGCCGACCCTTCCCCGCGGGACGCGCATGGCCGTCCTCCTGCTTCCGGGGAATTCGCCTCGCTGCCCGGCCCGTTTCGGCCCGCACCCAGGCGTCCGTACGATCCTCGTTGTCTCCGGGATCTCCGTCGCTTGAATGGCGTCAATGACGACATGGTCAGCTGAGTGGTCGTGCCCCGGTCGACCCGGATCGTTCGCAGCCCGGCCGTCTGGCCGCCGCCGATATCGGCTATGAGGTCGTCTCCGAATGATTGCCAACGATCGTGGCTCCGGACGCGCACAGCGCCCCAAGACCATGAATCCCGGCATGAGATCGCTTTCTCAACGGGACCTGGTGTACGGAAATGCCTTCGACTCATCGCTGCCGCTCGGTAGGGACCGTCCAGTCTCGGATGACCACATCGAGTTCGGCGGAGCCGCGTCGGTCCTGCTCGGAACCCGCTTCACCGGCTGGGGGAGCAGGGTCTCCATCAAGGCTCCGCCCGCGAACAAGGTGACCACCAAGCTTGAGGACAAGGACGGCCTGCCCTAGCGGCCAGCGGGCCCGGCGGCGGCGCCATGCGATGAGGACCTCCCGGGGCGGCGACTCCCGCGTCGGGAGTTCCCCGCGGAGCACCTTGACGGCCGGACCCCTTCGCAAGAACGCCGGTGAGCACCCCCGGGTCAGGGACCGGTGAGGCGGCGGTCGCCGTCGGTGGTGACCACGTAGACCTGCCAGTTGTAGTACGCGTAGTAGTTCCTGATGTCCCGCTTGATCTGGCGGGCGTGCAGTTGCACCGCGTCGACGTACGCCCAGGAGTGGTTGTAGGCGTACAGCGCTCGCCGGTAGTCGCGCGGTGCTCCCGAGGCGCGCAGGTAGTTGGCCGCGGCGAGCAGGGCGTCGCGGGTGTCCTGGATGTCGCCGCCCATCCCGTAGGCGGCCCAGGTGCCCGGCATGAACTGCATGGGTCCCTTGGCGCCGGTGTGGCTCGGTGAGCGTACCCGGCCGAACTTGGTCTCGACGAACATCACCGCCGCCAGGATCTCCCAGTCGACGCCGAACCGGCGCTCGGCGTGCTTGAAGTGGCCGAGCAGGACATCGGCGGGCTTGGCCGGCTGGACGCGGAACTTCGCCGACCCGCTGATGGGGTGGACGAGGGAGAGCAGGTTCCGGATGGCCGTCACGTTGTCCTTCGCCTGCGCGGCCAGGGACTTCGACAGCCCGGCGTAGGTGCGGGAGGCGACCTCCGGATTGCGGGCGAGATAGCGGTAGACGCGCTGCTGTTGCAGGGCCAGCAGCACCACCGGCTCGGGGGGCTGCCCCTTGCCGGGGTCCCCGTCGCGGATCCAGTCGTCGGTGGTGCGCCGAAGCTCCGCGACGGTGCCGGTCAGGGAACGGGCCAGTTTCGCGGGGTCCTTGGGGATCGCCGCCTTCGGATCGGGCAGGGCGGGTCGCGACTCCGCCGACTGCTCCGGAGCAGGCTGTGCCGCTGTCCGACCTGGAGCTGTCTCGCTCGGAGCTGTCCGGCTCGGCGCGTTCGACGAGGCGGCACCAGACGAGGTGGCACCAGACGAGGCGGCGCAGCCGGAGGTCGCCACGGCCAGGCTGACGAGCGCCGCGGCCATCGGTCTCCACCGGCCGGTACGCGGGGCCGGCGGTACGGGCACCGCCCGCCCGCTCGGTCGGTGGCCACGAATCCCCGCGCGCTGATCACTCATCGGTCTCAACGTACCCGAGCGACGACCTTTCAGGGGCGACCGCCAGAACCGGAGCTACCAGAACACCCAGGGGCTTTCGCTGCCCCCGCCGAAGGCGGAGGTGCCGCTCCTGCGCCAGCGTTGCCGGACGTCGAGTTTCGCACCCACGCGCTGAGCGGTGATGGTGAACGGGCCGCAGGTGGCGACCGCGCCGTTGCCGGCCGGTGACAGACCGGTGCAGATCATGGGCGGGGACACGTTGGTATCGGCGTCGGTGTTGTACAGCTGGACATGTACGTCCGAGCGCACATCGGCGGCGCCCCGGATACGGCCGAGGAGATGGAAGACATCGCCGACCAGGGCCATGCACGGTGACATCTGCGTGCCGGTGCCGTCTCCGGTGGAGATCCATGCCCTACACCGCCACTGGGGTTTCGGCTGTTCGGAAGCGGGGGTGTCCGCCGGGCCCTCGACTGCCGGTGCGACCTCCGTCTTCGGCCGTGTGGGTTTCGGCAACGGCCTGGCGGTGACCTCGTCCTTCTTGGCGGGCTCAGCGGCGGTGATCGGCGGGGTATTGGGCACCGGCTTGGGCTTGGGCTTGGGTAGAGGGGACTCTTCCGAGGCGGAGGCGTCGGTTTGCGGGATCGGTGGTGTGTTCCGGGCCGTCATGGGGGGAGCCAGGGCGGCCGCGGTCGTGGAACGCTCTGCCGGCGCGGTGAGACCGGCCTCGCCGGCGGAGTTCACGACCAGGGCTACGGCGGCTGAGGCGGTCAGCGCGGTCGTGACCGCCGCCGCGCCGATCAGGCGCCGTCTGAGCCGTGATCGTGACTCGGGACGGGGACGAGGCGAGGTGGCGGCCATATCGGGGGCCACGTCGGGGGCCAGGGGTTCGCGGGTGATCGCGGGGTCGGCCGTCCGGCTGATCGGGGGAAGCGCGGGTAAGCCGGCCAGGGCCGGCACCAGGGCGTGTGCGGTCGCGGCCACGTGATCGATGGAGGGCCGCTGCGCCGGATCTTTCGCGACACAGGCGGTGATCATCGACCAGACGGCATCGGGCATCCCGGCCAGCCTGCGTGGGGCCGAGATCGCGTGCTGGCGCAACACGGCCATCGGATGGTCGCCGACGAAGGGCGGACGTCCGGCCAGCAGCTCGTACAGCACCAGGCCTGTCGCGTAGACGTCCACGGCAGGGGTGGCAGGTTGCCCATCGGCGACTTCGGGCGCCAGGTAGGAAGGGGTGCCGAGGATCAAGCTGGTCTGGGTCAGACCGGGGCCGTGCGCGAGACGCGCCACGCCGAAGTCGGTCAGCCGTGCCTGTCCGGCGGCATCGATCAGGACGTTCTCCGGTTTGACGTCACGGTGAACCACGCCGTGGGCGTGGGCGTGCGTCAGTGCGTCGGCGATCTGGCCGATCAGGCGTACGGCTTCGGCGGGAGGTAATGAGCCACGCTCACGCAGCAGCGCCCGTAGATCCTTGCCGTCGACGAGATCCATCACCAGGGCGAGCTGGTCGCCCCCCATTACGAAGTCGCGCATCGTGACAATGTGGGAATGGTGCAGCGCGCGCAGCACGTTGCGTTCCTGCACGAACCGCAGCACCAAACCGTCGTCGGAGCTGAGGTTCTTGTGGAGAGCCTTCACCGCCACAGGCTCGCCGGTGGCCACCGAGCGGGCTCTCCACACCGTGCCCATTCCCCCGGTGCCAATCTCTCCCAGCAGCTCGTACCGGCCGGCGAGTAGCGCCTCAAGACCGTCAGCCGTCACGCGTGCCCCCTTCGCCGCACCGGGCGAGCTATCAAATTAACGAATCCCTCGAAATAAAAGAAATGGCGATCTATTGCTGGATTCTCCCGTGGGACCAGCTCATCGGGCCGATCGATCCGCTCAAGGTGAACGGCGGCCCAGGTGACGCACTCTGCCGAGTAAAGATCATAGAGCGCGACGGCGCATAAACGAATACGGAGTTTCGCCTCTTGACCGGATACCCGAGAGCGCAAGGGGTCGAGGGCGAGGCCGCCGAGCCCCGCGGCGAAGCCGACGTTGCCGTCGTTGCGGCAATCTGTCCGGGAGGTCATGCCCGCCCATGGGAGTGCTTGAGAGTCGCACGCGGTGGATAATCCTTTGCACGCCGAATCGCTGCCCGCCTAGGCTCACAGGGGTGCGACGTACCGTCATCGTTGGTGACATCCACGGCTGCTTCGACGAACTGCTCGAACTGCTGGAGAAAGTCGACCTCCGCCCGGACGACCTGCTGGTCAGCGTCGGCGATCTGGTCGACCGCGGCCCGGCGCCCGGTGAGGTGGTCAGGCTTTTCCGCGAGCGTCCGAACTCGGTCGTGGTCATGGGCAACCACGAGAGGAAGCACGTGCGCGGGATCTTCTCCTACGCGCAGGAGATCACGCGCTTGCAGCTGGGCGACCGCTACGCCGAGACGGTCCACTGGATGCGGACGCTGCCGTACTACTTCGAGAACGAGCATGTCCGGGTCGTCCACGCCGCGATGCTGCCCGGAATTCCGCCGGCCGACCAGAAAGAGGAAATCCTCTGCGGCTCGACCAGCGGCCAACGAGAGCTCACCGCGCTGTTCCCGGACGGCCACTGGCACGACCACTACACCGACGTCAAGCCGGTCGTGTTCGGCCATCATGTGACCGGGCGTGAGCCGATGATCCGCGACGGCAGGATCTTCGGCCTGGACACCGGTGCCTGTCACGGCTGGAACCTGACCGCGCTGTGCGTGCCGGGATTCACGGTCCACTCGGTGGAGGCGCACGCGGATCACTGGTCGATCGCCAAGCGCCAGTGGCAGTTGCCCGTCCTGAAGACCAAGCCCTGGCATGACTTCACCTGGTCAGAGCTGGCTGAGGCGATCGTGCGATTCTCCTCGACGCCCGACGCCGCCGCGCGCGGCTGGCTGGAGACGGTCGAGAAGTGGGCCGCGGATCTGCGGTCGTCGTTTCCCGCCCTGGTGGCCGCGGCGCATCGCGTCGCCGACGGGCTCACCACGAACGAGCTGCGACGGCATCCCGCCGCGCAGTACCTGTTCCAGGCCCGTAACGGCCGGCTCGACCAGGCCGGCCTGGCCAGGCGGTGCTCGACCCCCCGCAGAACGATCGACATGGCGGCCGCGCTGGGGCTGGCCGTGCCCGAACCGCCCATCGGCCTGAAGGGGCCGTGACCACCTGCCCCAGGCCCCGGCCCGCACTCGCGGGCCGGGGCCTTTCGCGTGTTTCGGGGGCTTGACAGCGACGTTTCGGGCGGTCATATTTTCACCACTAACTTTACCTCTATAGAAAGTCCCTCATGGCAGGCACTGACCGCGGCGACCTCACCAGGACGGCGATCCTCGCCCTCCTCGGCACGGTCGGCCCGCTTAGCCGGACCGAGATAGCTCGGGAGCTCGACCTCAGCCCGGCGAGCGTCACGCAGCTGACGCGCGAGCTCATGGGCCACGGCATGCTGGAGGAACTCGACCTCAAGCCGTCGCGCGGCGGCCGGCCCGCCCAGCGGCTCGGCCTGGTGGGCAGCGCGGGCAGGGCGCTCGGCGTGAAGGTGACGGCCGACCACCTGGTGCTGGTGGACGTCAGGCTCGACGGTGAGGTGCTCGGCTCCTGGGAGCGTCCGTTCGACCCCGCCTCGCTCGACGCGCTCGGCGACCTGGCCGACGCGGTCGAGTCGGTGATGTCGGCGGCTCCAGCGGCCGGGCAGGCACCGCCCCTGCTGGGCATCGGTGTGGGCGTCCCGGGGAGCGTGGACGACCAGGCGGTGGGCACGGTCAACGCGCCCACCCTGGGCTGGCAGGCCATGCCGGTCGGCGAGCGGCTGCGCCGCCGCCTCAACCTGCCGGTGCTGGTCGAGAACGACGTGAACGCGCTGGCCGCGGCCGAGCGGCTGTACGGCAGGGGCCGGACGCACCGCGACTTCCTGGTGCTGACGATCGGCCGGGGCGTCGGCGCGGCGATCGTGGCCGACGGCCGGGTGTACCGGGGTGCCAGGGGCGGGGCCGGCGAGTTCGGTCACCTCCCCGTCGATCCCTCGGGGCCGGTGTGCGGGTGCGGCGCCCGGGGGTGCCTCGAAGCCTTCGTCGGCTCCGCGGGGCTCCTCGCGGCGGCCCGCGCCAAGCGCGACGGCGGCCGGCAGGACGAGACGGACCCCCTCGGCGCCGTGGCCGCTCTGGGGCGGGCCGCGGCGGGCGGGGACCGGGCGGCACTGGCCGTGTTCGCCGAGGCCGGGGCGATCCTCGGCCGGGCCACCGCCGGGCTGATCAACGTGGTGGACCCCGAGGTCGTCGTCCTGCTCGGCGAGGGGACGGCCGACTGGCCGCTCTGGCAGGCCGGGTTCGACCGGGCCGTGCGGGCGCAGCTGTATCCCGGGCGGCGCGACATCTCGATCGAGGTGGAGAGCTGGGACGACACCAGCTGGGCCCAGGGCGCCGCCGCGCTGGTGCTGGCCACGCCGTTCGACGCCGCCGGAGCCGCCGGGGAACAGGGCCGCCTGGTCAGGGCCCGCCTCATCGAGGGCGGCCTGGTGAGCGCCCGCCGTACGAGTAAGGGAGCGATCGCATGACCCTCATCGCGGCCCGGCCGGAGGCCGGGCCCGCGCACGTGCGGCGGGCGCCGAGACGGCGGCTGCGGTACGCGGCCACCGTGGCGGTGTTCCTGCTGCCCAGTCTCGTCCCGCTGATCCTTTACACGCTGATCCCGATGATCTGGTCGTTCTGGACGAGCCTCCACGAATGGGACCTCATCACCGAGATGCGCTGGGTGGGCCTCGGCAACTACGCCGAGCTGATCGGGGACCCCCAGACCAGGGCGGCCTTCCTGCACACCCTGTACTTCATCGCCGGCTACCTGCCGCTGGTCTACCTGGGCGGGCTCGGGCTGGCCGTGCTGCTGAACCGGGCGATGGCCGGGCGGAGCCTGCTGCGCGGCGTGTACTTCCTGCCGGTCATCACCAGCTGGGTCGTCGTCGCGCTGATGTGGAAGTGGCTGCTCAACCCCGCCAGCGGGATCGTGAACTGGGCACTGGGCCTTTTCGGGATCAGCGGGCCCGGCTGGTGGACCGATCCAGGCTGGGCGATGCCGTCGGTCATCCTCGCCTCGGCCTGGAAGGACCTCGGCTTCGTGATGATCATCCTGCTGGCGGGCCTGCAGGCGATCCCGAAGGAGTACCAGGAGGCCGCCATGGTCGACGGCGCCACCGCGCTGCGCCGGTTCCGGCACATCACGCTGCCGCTGCTCTCCCCCTCGACGTTCTTCGTCATCGTGATCTCGCTGATCAACGGCTTCCAGGTGTTCGACCAGGTGAAGATCATGACGGGCGGCGGGCCGGCCGGCGCGACGCAGGTCGTCGTGTCGCAGATCTACGACCTCACCTTCCGGTACGGCAGGGCGGGCGCGGCCTCGGCGCTGTCGTGGCTGCTGTTCGCCGTCGTGCTGCTGGTGACCATCGTCCAGATCCGGGGCCAGAAGCGGTGGGTGACCTATGGGTAAGGCGATCCGCTACCTGCTGGTGTGGCTGGGCGCGCTGGTGATGCTGTTCCCGTTCGCGTGGGCCGTGATCACCTCGATCACGCCGAGCGACGCGGTGCTGGCCGTGCCGCCCGACTTCACCCCCGACAACGCGAGCCTGGACGCGTACGGCAAGCTCCTGGAGACCCTGCCGTTCTGGCGGATCGTGGCCAACAGCGCCTGGATCGGGGCCGCCTCGACCGCGTTGCAACTCGTCACCAGCGCGATGGCGGCCTACGCGTTCGCCAGGCTGCCGTTCCCCGGCAGGGGCGCGCTGTTCGCGGTCTACCTGGCGACGCTGATGATGCCGCTGCCGGTGCTGGTCGTGCCCCTGTTCATCGAGATGCGCACGTTCAACCTGGTCGACACCTACTTCGCGCTGCTCGCGCCGACCATCGCCTCGGCGTTCGGGGTGTTCCTGCTCCGGCAGGCGATCAACCAGGTGCCGAAGGAGTTCGACGAGGCGGCCGTGCTGGACGGCGCCGGGCATTTCCGGATTTTTGTGTATGTCGTGCTGCCGCTGATCAGGCCCGCCCTGGCGACCTTCGCCATCTTCGGGTTCATGGCCAGCTGGAACAGCTACCTCTGGCCACTGATCATCATCAAGTCGCCCGAGTTCATGACGCTCCCGCTGGGGCTGGCCACGCTGCACGGCCAGTTCACCACCGAGTGGGACGTGGTGATGGCCGGTTCGGTGATCAGCGTCGTCCCCATTCTCATCCTGTACGTCTTCGCGCAGAAGCACGTCATCGCCAGCGTCGCTCAGTCCGGGCTCAAGTAAAGGAATCCCCCCATGCACACCAGGAAGTTCCAGATGGCCGCCGTGCTGACGGCCGCGTTGCTCGCCTCCGGATGCTCGCAGGGCTCGGCGACGAGGACCTCGTCGGGTGAGGACGGCAAGACGACGCTGCGCTACTTCACCTTCTCGGCGGCGCCGGACCACCTGAAGGACCTCGACAAGATCGTCGCCGCGTTCGAGCGGGAGAACCCGAAGATCGACGTGGTCGTGGAGACCGCGCCCTACGAGGAGTACTTCACCAAGCTCCAGACCAGCATCGCGGGCGGCACCGCGCCCGACACCTTCGAGCTCAACTACGAGAACTTCGTCACCTACGCCAGCGCCGGTTCGCTGCTCGACCTCGGCTCGGTCGCGGGCGACGGCGACCCGTCGGTGTACGCGCAGGAGTCGCTGAACGCCTTCAAGCGCGACGGCAAGCAGTACGCGCTGCCCGCCTCCTTCTCCACGGTCGTGCTCTTCTACAACAAGGACCTGTTCGAGAAGGCCGGGGTGGACGTCCCGACCGCAGACTGGACCTGGGCCGAGGAGCAGGCCGCGGCGGCGAAGCTGACCGACAAGAAGAAGGGCGTGTTCGGCGACTTCCAGCCGGTGCAGTTCTTCGAGTTCTACAAGACGCTCAAGCAGGCGGGCGGCGAGTTCCTGACGGCCGACGGCAAGAAGTCGGCCTTCAACAGCCCGCAGGGCGTCAAGGCGGCGCAGTGGCTGGTGTCCAAGGTGGGCAAGACCATGCCGACCGAGGCCGAGATCGGCGGCACCGCCGACTACGACACCAACCTCTTCAAGTCCGGCAAGCTCGCGATGTGGCACAACGGCATCTGGCAGTTCGCCGGGCTGAAGGACGTGCCGTTCGAGTGGGACGTGGTCGTCGAGCCCGGTGACGCCGCCCAGGCCAGCGCGGTCTTCCACAACGCCGTCGCCGCGTCCTCCACCACCAAGCACGGCAAGGAGGCCTGGGCCTGGGCCCGCTTCCTGTCATCCTCGGGCACCGCGGCCACCACCCGCATCGAGTCGTCGTGGGAGCTGCCACCCGTCTCCGACCAGGCGGTGCTGTCGGGCTACCTCAAGGACCCGAAGCCGGCCAACCGCCAGGCCGTGTTCGACGCGCTCAAGTCGATCGCGCTGCCGCCGGTCATCAAGCGCCAGCAGGAGATGCAGGACGCCGTGACCAAGGAGCTGAGCGAGGCCGCGGCCGGCCGCAAGCCGGTGCCCGACGCGCTCAAGGCCGCCGCCGCAGCGGTCGACGCCCTGCTCGGCTAGTTTCCCTACTTCCAGGAGATACGTTCTCGTGACCCTCGTGTCGCACAGCCTCGACGTGATCAAGAGGTTCCAGTCCCACACCGGCGCGTACCCGGCGTCGCCCACCTTCTCCGCCTACCGCGGCTACTCGTGGCTGCGTGACGGCGCGTTCATCGCCGAGGGGGTGAGCCGACACGGCGACGTGGCCGGGGCGGACGCCTTCCACGCCTGGAGTGCCGGAGTGCTCGGCGACCGCGCCGGCCAGGTCGACGCGCTCGTCGCCCGCGCGGCCCGCGGCGAGCGCGTCTCGCCGGCGGAGATGCTGCCCACCAGGTTCACCCTGGACGGCGTCGACGGCGATGACGAATGGTGGGACTTCCAGCTCGACGGTTACGGCGCCTGGCTGTGGGCGCTGCGCGAGCACTCCCGCCGGCACGGCAGGGCGGTTCCCGGTGTCGAGAAGGGCGTCAGGACCGCGGTCAGGTACCTGGCGGCGTTCTGGCAGCTGCCCTGCTACGACTGGTGGGAGGAGCACGTCGAGCAGCGGCACGTGGCGACGCTCGGTTCCGTCCACGCCGGCCTGCGGGCGGCCCTGGCCCTCGGTGTCCTCAGCGGCCCCGAGGCGGAGGCCGCCGCCGAGGCCGTGGCGGGCATCGCCGCGCTGGTCGCGGCCGAAGGCGTCGTCGAGGGCCGCCTGACGAAGTGGCTGGGCACCGACGCGGTGGACGCGAGCCTGCTGGCCTGCGTCGAGCCGTTCGGGCTCTACCCGGCCGACCACCCGGTGGGCGCCGCGACGGTGGCCGAGGTGGAGCGGCAACTGGCCAGGGACGGCGGCGTGTTCCGGTACCTCGCCGACACCTTCTACGGCGGCGGCCGGTGGGTGCTGCTCGCCGGGTTCCTCGGCTGGAACCACGCGCGGGCGGGCCGGACGGCCGAGGCCACCCGGTACCTCGACTGGATGGCGGCCCAGGCGACCCCCGAGGGCGATCTGCCCGAGCAGGTGTCGGACGTGCTGCTGGCTCCCGAACGACACGACGAGTGGGTGGCTCGGTGGGGCACGGTCGCCACGCCCCTGCTGTGGTCGCACGGGATGTACCTGATTCTCGCCGACGAGCTGGGGGTGCGGGCATGATCCGGCATCGTCCGTACGGGTCCGGGCATCCGTACGCCACGACCGAGGACCAGCGCGTGCCGGCTCTGCCGCTCGACGGCGAGACGGTGGAGCTGCGGGTGCGCGCGTCGGCGAAGGTGACGGCGGTGGTCTGCGAGTGGCTGGTGGACCACACCACCCGGGTCGAGCTCCCGCTCAGCCGCGCGGACGGCTCGACCGCGCGACCGGGCGTCCCCTCCGCCGCCCCGAGCGGCGGCGGCGCGGTCATCGACGGAGGGCATCTGGCCGCCGCGCAGGCCCGGGCCGCGCGAGCGGCGTCCGGGTCGTGGGTGGTGACGACACCCGTGCTGCGCAGCGGGCATCACTACTCCTACCGGTTCGTGGCGGCGCTGGACGGCGGAGGAAGCCGGCGCGGCAAGTGGTTCGAGGTGACGGCGGCGACCTGGTCGGAGACCGGCGGGGTGCTCCACGTGCGCGGAAGCGACCGGGTCGTACCCGGCAGCGTCCGATGGCTGGGCGACGGCGAAGGCGTGCGGCGGGTCCGGTTCGAGCTGGCCCTGGCCGAGGGCGAGCACGTGGTGGGCTTCGGCGAGCGCTTCGACGCCGTGGACCAGCGCGGACGCGAGCTCGACGCGGTGGTGTTCGAGCAGTACAAGACGCAGGGCGCGCACGGCCGCACGTACCTGCCGATGCCGTTCGCCCTGGTGGTGGGCGGCGAGGAGAGCTGGGGGCTGCACATCGAGACATCCCGGCGCACCTGGTACGACGTGGGCGCGAGCACGCCCGGCCGGCTCCGGGTCGAGGCCGAGGTCGGGCCCGACGCCGAGCCGACCCTGCGCGTCTACGACAGCGCGTCCCTGGCGACGGCTTCCGGTCCGACCTCCGACGGCGCGCCCCGGGTGACCCCCGGTGACGTGCTGCACGCCTTCCTCGACGACGTCGGGCGGCCCAGCGAGCTGCCCTCCTGGGTGTTCCGGCTCTGGGCCAGCGGCAACGAGTGGAACACCCAGCGGCGCGTGCTGGCCGAGCTGGACCGGCACCGCGAGCACGGCATCCCCGTCGGCGCCGTGGTGATCGAGGCGTGGAGCGACGAGAGCACGTTCACCGCGTTCAGGGGTGCCGAGTACGAGCCGTCGGAGGAACCGCACCGGCTCGCCGACTACACCTTCCCGGCCGACGGGCCGTGGCCGGACCCCAAGGGCATGGTGGACGAGCTCCACGAACGTGACGTCAAGGTGCTGCTCTGGCAGATCCCGCTGCAGAAGACGCGCCCGCACCCGAGGCACCAGGCCGCCGTCGACGCCAGGCAGCTGGTCGAGCGCGGGTACGGCGTGCGGGAGGCCGACGGCAGGCCGTACCGCAACCGCGGCTGGTGGTTCCCGCTCGCGCTGATGCCCGACCTGTCGTCGCAGGAGGTGCGCGACTGGTGGACGGCCAAGCGCGCCTACCTGGTCGAGGAGGTCGGGATCGACGGTTTCAAGACCGACGGCGGCGAGCACGCCTGGGGGCACGACCTGCGCTACGCCGACGGGCGGCGCGGCGCGGACGGCAACGGCCTGTTCCCCGTGCACTACGCCCGTGCCTTCGGCGATCTGCTGCGCCGGCACGGCAGGGCTCCGGTGACGTTCAGCCGGGCCGGGTTCGCCGGGTCGCAGCCCCACGGCGCGTTCTGGGCGGGGGACGAGGACTCCACCTGGGAGGCCTTCCGCTCCTCGATCAGGGCCGGGATCACCGCGTCCGCCTGCGGGATCGTCTACTGGGGGTGGGACCTGGCCGGCTTCTCCGGCGAGGTGCCGAGCGCGGAGCTCTACCTCAGGGCGGCCGGGGCGGCGGCGTTCATGCCGATCATGCAGTATCACTCGGAGTTCAACCACCACCGCACGCCCAGCAGGGACCGCACGCCGTGGAACATCGCCGCCCAGACCGGCGACGAGCGGGTCGTGCCGGTGTTCAGGCGGCTGGTCGAGATCCGCGAGAGGCTCGTGCCGTACCTCGCCGAGCAGGCTCGCGAGGCGGTCGGCGGGGCCGCGCCGCTAATGCGCGGGCTCTTCTTCGACCACCCCCGCGACCCGCGGGTGTGGGACTTCCCGCTGCAGTACAAGCTCGGGGACGCGCTGCTCGTCGCCCCGGTCACCGCACCGGATATTTCGGAAATATCGGTGTACCTCCCTGAGGGGGAGTGGGTCGACGTCTGGACCGGCACGGTCCTCGGCGGCTCGCGGGAGGTGACGCTGCCCGCCCCCGTCGACCGGCCTCCCGTGCTCTGTGCGGCGGAACGCTGGCCGGGCCTCTCCTCCGTGTTCGAATCCGCTGTGCTCGAACCCTGAGAGGAGCACCCCCCGTGATCCGTTGAGGAACGCCCACGGACGATGCCCGCTCCCGGAGTGCGGCGACAACGATGCCTAGGCCCGCGCCGTGCGGGCCTGGGAGTAGACGGCCGTCGCCGCCAGGGCCATCAGGCCGAGCATCCAGTACTGCCACGACTGGGAGAGGCCGAGGAAGACCGTGGCGTTCTGGATGACCTGCAGGAGGATGACGCCGAACAGGACGCCGACGAAGCTGCCCCGGCCGCCGAAGATCGAGGCCCCGCCGAGCACGACCGCGGTGATGCCGGCCATCGTGTAGCTGACGCCGGCGGTCGGGTCGCCCACGCCGATCTGCGCCATCAGCAGCAGGGCGCCGACCACGGTGAACAGCGCGCTGGCCAGGTAGACCACGAGGTGGACGCGGGCCACCGGGATGCCGCGCTTTCGCGCCGCCTGCTCGGACGAGCCGGCCCCGCGCAGCCGGAGCCCCGTCATGGAGCGCCTGGACATCACCTCCAGCGCGACGAGGACACCGGCCCCGACGATCACCGCGTACGGGATGGGGCCGATGCGCGCGCCGAGCGCCTCGGTGACGGAGGTGGAGATCGATCCTCCGGGCGAGTCCCGCATGACCAGGGAGAGTCCCTGGAGCGCGGTGTAGGTCACCAGCGTCGCGACCACCGGGGTCACCCGGGCGAATCTCACCAGCATGCCGTTGGTCAGTCCCACGCCGGTCGCCGCGAGGACCATCAGCAGGAAGCCCAGGGCCCACCATCCGGCGCCGTACCCGTCGAGGACGTAGAACGACGCGATGACCACGAGGGTCCCGCTCAGCGGGCCGACCGACAGGTCGATGCCTCCGGTGAGCATGACGATGAGCTGGCCCGCGGCGAGGAAGAGCACGGGGGCCAGCAGCCCCAGCATGCTGGCGATGTTGAACTCGGACAGGAAGCGGTCGCTCCGGGTCGCGCTCACCGCGGCCAGCAGCACGATCGCGACGGCGAGGAACGCGCTGGGCGCCTGCTCGCTGGAGAGCAGCCTGCGGAACCCGCCGAGCAGGCCGGTGCCCCGGGCCCGCTCGGTGGTCTCGGCGCTCCGCGCCGAGGTCGCGGCGGTGAGGGACGCCTCGGTGATGGCGTGCTCGGAGATCTGGTCCCCGATCAGCTCGCGGACGACCTCCCCCCGGGAGAAGACCAGCACCCGGTCGCAGAGCCCGGCGAGCTCGACGTTGTCGGAGCTGAGCACCACCACCGGTGTCCCCGAGTCGGCGGTGGAGCGGAGCCGGTGGTAGATATCGGAGCGGACGCCGACGTCGATGCCCTGGGTGGGCTCGTCGCAGAGCAGCACTTTGGGCGCGGAGAGCAGTGACCGGCCGAGTACCACCTTCTGCTGGTTGCCGCCGGACAGGTGGTCGACGGCGGAGTCGGGTGAGGCCACCTTGATGCCGAGTTTCCTGATCTCCTCGGCCACGATCGCGTTCTCCGCCGAGCCCCGTACCACTCCGGCGACCGCGGTCCTGCCGGTGGCGGCGACGCCCAGGTTCTCCTTGACCGACAGTACGGTGGCGACGCCCTCGACGTGCCGTTCCTGGGGCATGAGCACCACCCCGGCCCGCCGGGTCCGGCGGGGGCTGCCGAGTTCGACGGTCCGGCCGTCGACGGTGACGGCGCCACCGGTGACCGGGTCGGCTCCGCCCAGCGCGCGGATGAACTCGCGCTGCCCGTTGCCCTCCACCCCGGCGAGGCCGAGGACCTCGTTGCGGGCCAGCGTGGTGGTGATCCCGCGGAGCCGGTCCGAGCGCAGGTCACGGACCTCCATCACGACGTCGCCGACCGAGGAGGGGCGCGGCGGGAACAGCGCGTCGATCTCCCGTCCCGCGATGCGGGTGACGATCTCCTCCTCGGTCACCTCCGAGGCGAGGAAGGTGCCGCGGATCTGCCCGTCGCGCAGCACGGTGAGACGGTCGGACAGGGCCATCACGTCGGGCAGCCGGTGGCTGATGTAGACCACCGCCATCCCGTCGGCGGCGAGCTTCCTGATCTGCTCGAACAGCCTCTCGATCTCGGCCACCATGAACGGTTCGGTGGGCTCGTCGAGGATCAGGACGCCGGGTTCGCAGGCGAGGGCTCCGCAGATCTCGACGGCCTGCTTCTCGGCGAGGGTCAACCGGCCGGCCGCGGCGGCCGGGGCGATGTCCATCCCCATGGGCAGCAGCTTTTCCCTGGCCCAGTCCTGGGCGTCGCCGAAGGACGGGCGGAGCCGTTTCGGCACGCTCAGCAGGAGGTTCTCGGTGACCGTGAGATCGGGGAGAAGCGCCGGATGCTGGAAGGCGATGGCCAGGCCCTGCTCCCGGGCGGCGATCGGGGACGACTGCCGCATCGGCGAGCCCGAGATCTCGACGGTGCCCGCGTCGGGCGCCAGCGCACCGGAGGCCACCGCCATGAGCGTGGACTTTCCGGCGCCGTTCCCGCCGACCAGGGCGTGTACCTCGCCCGGGTGCGCCTGGAAATCGACCCCGTCGAGCGCGACCACGCCGGGGAAGCGTTTGGTCACTCCACGGAGAACCAGTCCAGCGGTCGATTCGACCATGCGAAGGATCACTCCTTACTCCGGCTCAGTGCGTTCCGCCGGGCGCGTGCCCGGCGGAAGACGACAAGTGATCAGCTGTAGGCCTGCTTGAGCTGCTCCGGCGTGAGCTCGGAGGACAGGATCGCGCTGGCGGGAAGGGAGGGGTCGCACTTGGGGAGCTTCGACTTGTCGAGCGTGTTCTCGAAGATCGGGATGTTGATGATCTCCGGCTCGTCGTTCTTGATCCCCTGGTGCGCGGCGACGGCCTTGCGCAGCGCGAGACGGATGATCCAGGTACGCGAGGACACGGTCACGGTCTGGAAGTTCGGCTGCTTGCCCGAGTTGTCCTTCCAGGCGCAGGCGAAGCCGTTGAGGTCGTTGGCGGTCCACAGCGGCAGCGGCCGGCCGGCCTGCAGGAAGGCGCGGATGCCACCGAGGGAGGCGTCACCGGAGTCGGTGATCACACCGTCGATGGTCGGGTACTTGGTGAGCAGCCCGGACACGACCTTCTGCATCTGGGCGGGGTTCCAGTTGGTGTCGATCGGCTTGCCCGGGTCGTTCAGCAGCTTGACGGCCGAGCAGCCGGCGTTCTCCTTGAGCTCCTTCTCGATGCCGACCAGCTCGGTGAGGCTCTGGGTGTTGCCCGGCGTACCGCCGAGGAAGACCACGTTGCCGCCCTTGGTGCCGAGCGCCTCGCACATCCAGCGGGTCCAGGTCACGCCGTCGTTGACCGTGTTGTGGCCGACGAACGTCGTGTAGTCCGTGCCCGGCTTGCCGCCGGGGTTGGCCGTCCACGGCACCACCTGGACGCCCGCCTTGTACGCCTCACGCAGGGTGGGCAGCAGCGCCTCGCCGGCGTCGGGGAAGACCACCAGGGCCTCCACACCCTGGGCGACCAGGGCCTTGACGTCGCTGATCGCCTTCTGCGGGTTGTTCTGGCCGTCGGCGTACGGCAGCACGGTGATGTTGGGACACTTGCTCGCCTCGTCCTCGAACTCGGCGCGAGCCGTCTTGCGGAAGGCGTTGTCGCCGGTGCCGTCGGCCAGGGCGACCTTCACCGGCTTGGTGCCGCAGAAGTCCGCCATGGGGCGGAGGGCGGAGACGTCTCCGGTCCGGGCCGCGTCGTTGTAGACGGCCTCGACACCGCCGTTCGCGGCGGCCGGTTCACCGGGGCCACCGGCGCAGCCCGCCGCGCCGAGGGCGGCGAGGGCCAGGACGGCGACCGACTGACGGGCCCGCAGGCGGGTTTTGGTGAGGGGCATTGTGATCTCCTGTTGGGGGAGGCCTCTAGGGCGAGGACAGCGTGGAAGCGGGTTCGAGGGAGCGGCTTCGCAGCCGCGCGCGGACGGAGCTCCAGGGCACTCCGCGGGCCACCACGCTGAGCGCGAGCACGCCGGCCTGGACCAGGAGCTGGGTGGCGGTGGACGCGCCGGCGGCGAGGACCACCTGGTTCAGCTGGGTGAGGAACAGCGCGGCGACGGCGGTGGCGGCCAGGTTGGTGATGCCGCCGGACAGCAGGCTGCCGCCGAGGACGACGGCCGCGATGGTGGGGAGCAGGTAGGTGTCGCCGAGCAGGATGTCCGGGGTGCGCAGGTAGCCGGCCAGCAGGATTCCGGCCAGCGAGTAGCAGATTCCGGCCACCACGTAGGCGCCCACCTCGTAGGAGCCGGTGGGCAGGCCGAGCAGCCGGGCCGCGGGCCGTCCGGCGCCGACCGCGATGAAGCGCCGGCCGAGCACCGTGTGCCGGATGCCCCAGTGCGCGAGGCCGATCACCACGACCGCGACCAGCAGCAGGTTGGGGATACCGGCCACCGAGCCGACCGCGAACGCGCTCAGCGCGGGACCGGCCGACGCGGGGAAGCCCTTGGAGACCTGCAGGACCACACCGATGAGGATCGAGTTCACCGCCAGCGAGGCCACGAACGCCGCGATGGAGAGCCGGACCACGGCGATGCCGATGACCAGTCCGCCCAGCGCGCCCGCGACCAGCCCGAGCGCGACGGCCGCCCAGACCGGGACGCCCGACACCGCGGGCAGCTTGGTGGCCAGCACCGCGGCCAGCGCCATCCCGCCGGGCACCGACAGGTCGATGCCGCCGTGCGAGACGACGAGGGTCTGCCCGAGCGCGGCGATCGCCATCACCGCCGCGAACGGCAGCATCGACAGCACGGCGGATCCGGACAGGCTGCCGGGTGAGATCAGCGGGCTGACGGCGAAGAGCAGCAGCGTGATCAGCCAGATCGAGGAGAACCGGCCGCCTTTGAGGCGGCGCAGGTCGAGCAGCCCACCAGGACCGGCGCGCTCCGCCGGAGGCAAGGTCGTATGCCGAGACATTTTCCGAGTCCCTTCCTGGAAATCCGTGCTCAGATGGCGGTGTAGCCGCCGTCGACGGCCACGTCCGCGCCGGTCATGAAGCCGGCGGCGGAGCTCAGCAGGAAGGCGACCACCTTGGCCACCTCGTGCGGATCCGCCAGGCGCGCGATCGGATGGCCGGCGATGAGGCTCTGCCGGGCGGATTCGGGATCGGGCTGGGACCGCAGGTAGGTGGCCAGCTGCTCGGTGGCCACCGAGCCGGGGCTGACCACGTTGCACCGGATTCCCGAGGCGGCGTAGTCGACGGCGATCTGGCGGGAAAGCTGCAGCACCGCTCCCTTGGAGGCGCAGTACGCGGGCTGGTTGGGCAGGCCGACCGTCCCGGAGATCGAGGAGAGGTTGACGATCGCCCCGGGGGTCCGCTGGGCGAGCATCGCGGTCACCACGTGCTTGCACAGCAGGAAGGTCCCGGTCGCGTTGATGGTCATGACCCGGTTCCAGTCGTCAAGAGTGGTGTCGACCAGCGGTTTCGCCACGATCGTGGCGGCGCAGTTCACCAGCCCGTCGATCCGGCCCCACCGGTCGACGGCGACCCGTACCGCATGGGCGACCGCCTCCTCGTCGGTGACGTCCAGCCCGTGTGCCACGGCGTCGGCACCGTCGGCGCGGAGTTCGGCCGCGAGCCGCTCGACGAGCTCGACCCGCTGATCCGTGAGCAGGACGGACGCGCCGGCCGCCGCGCATTCGCGGGCCGTCGCGGCGCCGATCCCGCCTCCGGCGCCACTGAGGATCACTACTTCCGGCACGACTCAATCCCTCTCAAGCACAATGTCCGATTTGGTCGGCCAGACTGGCATGCAGCACGCTGCATGTCAATGATGAAGGCTGCGTTGACGTGCAACATGTTGCATGCCACTCTGGGGCGTATTCAACTCACGGCGGACCCAAGGGGTGGCACTTTGCCCGGCGCAGATACCGAAACCGGCATCCGGATCGGCGTGGCTCAGGTCGGCGTCGACCGAACCGATGTGGCGGCGAACGTCGATCGGGTCGTCGACACCCTGCGAGAGGGTGCCGCGACCGGGCAGCAACTGGTGGTCTTCCCGGAATGCGTGCTCACCGGGTACCTGCTCGGCTCCCGGGCCGAGACGCACGCCGCCGCGATCAGCGCGGGGGACCCGAGGATCGGCCGCATCGTGGACGCCTGCCGCGAGTACTCCACCCACGCGGTGGTGGGCCTGCTGGAGAAGGCGGACGAACGCGTCCACAACACGGCCCTGGTGCTCGGACCCACCGGGATCATCGGCAGGTACCGCAAGCAGCACCTGCCCTACCTGGGCGCGGACCGGTTCGTCGACCCGGGCACCGACGCGGCGCCACGGGTGGTCGACACCCCCTTCGGCCGGGTCGGCGTGATGATCTGCTTCGACCTGCGCTTCCCCGAATCCGCCCGCGAGCTCGGGCTGCAGGGCGCCGACGTCATCGCGATGCCCACCAACTGGCCGGAGGGAGCGGACATCCTCGCCGACCACATGGTCCGCGTGCGCGCCCTGGAGAACCTGGTCCATCTCGCGGTCGCGGACCGCGCCGACTCCGAGTCCGGAACCCGCTTCATCGGCAGGAGCCAGATCATCGCCCCCTCCGGGACGGTGCTGGTGGACGCGGGGGAGAAGGAAGGGCTGTTCGGGGCGGCGATCGACGTCCGGGAATCCCGGGCGAAGAGGCTGATCATCAGGCCGGGCGAGTTCGAGCTCCCGGTGTTCTCCGGGCGGCGCCCCGAGATGTACGGCGAGATCACCCGTCCGGTGACCCCGGACCGGTAACAGGAAGGCGGACACCACATGTGCGGGCCGGCACTCATCAGCGAGGCGACCAGGAACAAGATCGCGGCGTACTGCGCGAAGTTCCGCGAGGTCACCCGTAGCCCATTCGGTCCCGACGACGAGATCGGCATGCTGAACCTGCTCACCCCCGAGGCGTCACGTGAGGTGCTGCGGCGGGCGGACGGCGGCAGCGTCATCGACCTGTCGGTCGACTACTTCGTCGGGATGCCCTCGTGGACCAAGGCCGGCGACCCGGGCTTCCAGCAGTGGATGACGCACACGCCCGCCGGCACCGTCCTGGACGACATCACCGGAATGGGCCGCGCGCAGAACGAGCTGGTCTCCTACTCGGGTGACGCGATCTCGATGTACACCCACTGCGGGACGCACATCGACACCCTCAACCACTTCGGGTACAACGGCCGGATCTGGAACGGGTTCTCCGCCGAGGAGCACATCACCTCCCGGCACTGGACCAAGTGCGGCGCCGACAAGATCCCTCCCATCATCGCCCGCGGGGTCCTGTTCGACATCGCCGCGCTGCACGACGTCGACGTGCTCCCGGACAATCACGGGATCGGCGCGGACGACCTGCGCGAGGCCATGCGACGCCAGAACGTCGAGTTCCGGCCGGGTGACGTGGCGCTGGTGCGTACCGGCCGGATGCGCGCGTGGCCGAAGATCGACGCCTACATCGACAACAGCCCCGGCCTGAACCTGGAAGGGGCGCGGTTCCTCGCCCACCTGGGCGCGTCGGTCATCGGCGGCGACACCCTCGCCCTGGAGCAGATGCCCGCCGCGGACGAGGAGAACTGGCAGGTCGTCCACACCTATCTGCTGGGGGAGGCGGGCATCCCCATCATGGAGGTGGTCGACTGCGAGCAGATCTCGGCCGAGCGGCTCTACGAGTTCGCCTTCGTGGCCGCCGCCATGAAACTGCGCGGCGCGACCGGCGCCCCGATGCGCCCGCTGGCCATGCCGCTCCGCCCCTGACGCGGCCCCATTCTTCCCTGATCGGATTGACCCCCGGAGGCATTACCACCATGCACGCCAAACCCACTGAATCGGTCATCGACCGGAGTCGTACGTCCTACGGTGATGACGGTTTCAGCAAATATCTCCGGCGTGCTTTCCTGGCCTCCAGCGGGTACGACGACGAGGCGCTGGACCGGCCGATCATCGGCATCGCGGTGACCAACTCCGACTACAACACCTGCCACCGCGACATGCCCGCGCTGCTGGCGGCGGTCAGGCGCGGGGTCCTGGAGGCCGGCGGCCTGCCCATGGAGTTCCCCACCATCTCGCTCGGGGAGATCCTGACCTCCCCGACGACGATGCTGTTCCGCAACCTGCTCGCGATGGACACCGAGGAGATGATCCGCGCCCTCCCGATGGACGCCGCGGTGCTGCTCGGCGGGTGTGACAAGACCGTGCCGGCCCAGCTCATGGCCGCGGCCTCCTCGGACAAGCCGGTACTGCTCGAGGTCGTCGGCCCGATGATGACCGGCAGCTGGCGGGGTGAGCGGCTCGGAGCCTGCACCGACTGCCGGCGCTTCTGGGGCAGGCACCGGGGCGGGGAACTCGACCAGGCCGAGATCACCAGTGTGCGCAACGAGCTCGTGACGACCGCGGGCACCTGCGCGGTGATGGGAACCGCCTCCACCATGGCCTGCGTCACCGAGACCCTCGGCATGATGCTGCCGGGCGGCGCGACGCCCCCGGCCGCCACCGGTGCCCGGCTCAGGCACGGCGCCGAGACCGGCCGCCGCGCCGTCGAGCTCGCCCGGTCGGGCGGCCCGGTGCCCAAGGAGATCATGACCCCCGCGGCGTTCCGCAACGCCATCCGGGTGCTCTCGGCGATGAGCGGCTCGACGAACGCGCTGATCCACCTGCTCGCCGTGGCCCGGCGGGCCGGCGTGGAGCTCGAACTCAGGGACTTCGACGTGATCGGTGCCGAGGTGCCGTTCCTGGTCGACTGCAAGCCCGCGGGCTCGGGGTACCTGGAGGACTTCCACCGTTCCGGAGGGCTTCCCGCGCTGCTGAAGGTCCTCGAACCGCTGCTCGAACCGGAGACCGTCGGGGTCTCCGGGGACAGCCTGAAATCGCTGCTCGCCGAGACCCCCGCGCGGGAGGACTGGCAGACGACGATCCGCCCCCTGGAGGACCCGCTCGGACCCGCGGGGAGCCTGGCCGTGCTCCGGGGCACGCTGGCCCCGGGGGGAGCGGTCATCAAGACCGCCGCCGCGAGCCCCCACCTGATGAACCACACCGGCCCCGCCCTGGTCGTCGACTCGGCGCAGGAGGCGCAGCGGATCCTGGACGACCCGGATCTGGACGTCACCCCGGACCACGTACTGGTGCTGCGCAACGCGGGCCCGATCGCCGCGGGCATGCCCGAGGCCGGTGCCCTGCCCATCCCGGCCAAGCTGGCCCGCGCCGGGATCCGGGACATGGTGCGGGTCTCCGACGCGCGGATGAGCGGCACCTCCTACGGCACCGTGGTGCTGCACTGCGACCCGGAGAGCGCCGCCGGGGGGCCGATCGCGCTCGTCCGCAACGGCGATCTCATCAGGCTGGACGTCGAGGCGCGACGGCTCGATCTGCTGGTCGACGAGGACGAGCTTGAGCGCCGCCGGGCGGACTTCACCCCGCCCGAGCTGCCCGAGCGAGGCTGGCGGCGACTGTACGCGCAGACGGTTCTCCCCGCGGGTGAGGGCGCCGATCTGTCGTTCCTCTGATCCCGCAGAGCGGTAATGCTGCATGTTGCATGCTGCACTACTGTGCGCGTGGTACCGTTTTTGCCCAACCAGGGGCGCCTGATCATTCAGTCGGGCGCCGGACCGATCCCCCCGGGAGTCTTGTCGGATGGAACAGATTTCGGTGGACCAGGCATCGCTGACGGCCCGGACCTTCGAGGTGGTTCGCCGTGCCATCATCACCGGCGAGCTGGCTCCCGGGACGCTGCACTCCGTGGTGGGGATAGCGGCCCAGCTCGGCGTGTCCAGAACCCCGGTCAGGGAGGCCCTGCTCCAGCTGGCCACGCACGGAGTCGTCAGATTCGAGCGCAGCCGCGGTGTCCGGATCCTCCAGATGACCACGCGTGACATCGAGGAGATCTACTCGCTCCGCTTCCTGCTGGAGGTCCCCTCGGTGTACCGTGCGGCGACCATGATGGACGAGGTCCAGATGGCACTGGTCGCCACGGCCCTGGAGAAGATGCGCCAGGCGGGCGAGGCCGGGGACGAGCGCCTCTTCCAGGAGGAGGACGTGAAGTTCCACCAGCTCATCCTGGAATCGGCGGGCAACGCACGGGTGACCCAGTCCGTCGCGACGACCCGCGCCCAGATGTCCGCCCGGGGCCTGTCCACCACCCAGACGCGGACTCTCGCCGACATCTGGCGGGTCCACGAGCGCATCCTCGACAACATCCGGGCCCGTGACAACCAGGGCGCCGCGCAGGCCATGCACGACCACCTGCTGGAGACCACCCGCCTGCTGCTGACCCAGTCCACCGGCGACCCGCGGACCGGCGCCGACTTCGAACCCCCGACCCTCCCCACCTTCCCACACCAGGACCGCACGTAGCCTTTCGTGCGATCTATCCCAGCGGTGACGGGCCGGGTGCGGAGTCGTGCGCGTCGCGGGCTTCGAGAAGCGAGGGGAGGTGATCCCCGCTCCAGGCGCGTGCGGCCGCGATAAGGGTCAGCAGACTGCGTCCCAGTGCGGTCAGCTCGTACTCGACCCGGGGTGGGTTCTCGTCGTACGCGGTGCGGGTGACCAGACCGTCGCGCTCCATCGCCCGCAGGGTCTGGGTGAGCACTTTCGGGGTGATGCCGCGCAGCGGTTCCCATACGCGGCCAGATCGGAGTGACATGAGCGGCATCGTCATCTTCGGGGCGCGCACATCCGGTGCTCCGTTGTTCTGCCCCTGGTCAGAGTGGGGTTGGCTAAGGATCCAAGAAGCCGGACACGGTCGCCGCGGCGCGTCATCGCCTGAGTTATCCGGCGCTTTCTTGGAGGTACTGGGTCAGGTTGACCATGTTTCCGTCAGGGTCGTGGATGTGGGCCACACGTTCTCCCCAGGGCATGTCGGTCGACGGGCCGAGCACCCGTCCGCCGGCCGACTCGACCCGGTCCAGCAGACCGTCGACGTCGTCGACCTGCACGCGCAGCAGGATCCGCTGCGGGGCGGACAGGTCGGTCGCCGCCTCGTTGACCAGTCCGAGTTCCGAGTCGCCCAGCTTCAGGTTCACGAAGAAGGTGGGCCCGTCGTCGGGGAAGCGGCTCACCTCCACCGCGCCGAGCAGGCGCTCGTAGAAGGTTCGCAGTCGATCCAGGTCGGATGTGATGATGATGGGCTGGACAGTCGTCATGTCCGCTCCTCCGGTCTGCTGTGACTAGCCGTCCATGGTGATACGCCGTGGCGTCACGAAACTCATCGGTGTGCGGGAGGACTCGGCCGGAGCGCCGAAAAGCGGGATCAGCCGGTCGGCGTCCAGGTATGTGGTGATGCCGCTGATCAGCCCCTCGGACACGTCCAGGAGGACCAGTCCGAAGGGAACGTGAACGCCGTCGGGGCCGGGTCTGGTCTGCCAGAACGCCGGCGAGCCGTTCGCCGCGGCCGGGACGAGGCGCGCGCCCGCGCAGGACGCGTTCGGGTCCAGCAGCGCCTGCTCGATCCGGTCGCGGCCGCGAAGCCACCAGGTGAAGGGAGGCATCGACATCGTCGCGTCCTCGTGCAGCAGGGCGACGAGCGCGGTGATGTCGTGACGCTCGAACGCGCTGCAATAGCGGGCGAGCAGTTCGCGCTGGCCCGGGTCGGACGGCCGGAGCGGCTCACCGGGCATGACGTCAACCGTCTTGAGCGTCGACCTTGCCCGCTGCAACGCGCTGGTCACCGACGCGACGGTGGTTTCCAGGAGGTTCGCGACCTCCCCGGCCTTCCACCGCAACACGTCGCGCAGGATCAGCACCACCCGCTGCCGGGGCGGCAGGTGCTGCAGCGCGGCGACGAATGCCAGCCGGATCGTCTCCCGCCGCACGGCCAGCTCTTCCGGATCGCCGTCCATCGGCAGCACGAGACCGTCTGGAACCGGCTGGATCCAGATCCGCTCCGAGACCGGCTCACCGATGCTCGGCCCGCCGTCCGCGGCCCGGCTGAGATCCATGGCCAAGGCCCGGCGTTGCGTGCTGCGCAGCATGTCGAGGCAGATGTTGGTGGCGATGCCGTAGAGCCAGGTACGCAGCGACGCCCGTCGCTCGTCGTAGCGGTCGAACGCCCGCCAGGCACGCAGCAGCGTTTCCTGCACCGCGTCTTCGGCCTCGAAACCGGAGCCGAGCAACCGGTAGCAGTAACCGGTCAGTTCGGCCCGGAACGGCTCCAGCCGGGAACCTGCACCGGTCAGTGTCTCCGCCATCCCCCGACCATATGCGCCGTCACCGACACATCACGCGGGGGAGACCGCGACGCGGTTCTCCCGGTAGTTCCCGAAGCCGGTGACGGCGGCCGTCCGCGTGACAGGGGCCGTGGAGGTGACTCGCGATGGGGCTTCATCGCCGTCGGTACAGAGAGGTTCGCTCCTCGGTACCGACGGCGATGTCCGTTGATCCCGCGCGGCTCGCGCCGTCCTAGGTGGATTCGACTCAGACCTGCC
This sequence comes from Streptosporangium sp. NPDC002607, assembly GCF_053592655.1. Lineage (NCBI taxonomy): Bacteria > Bacillati > Actinomycetota > Actinomycetes > Streptosporangiales > Streptosporangiaceae > Streptosporangium > Streptosporangium sp. NPDC002607. Next base: position 153,059 of record NZ_JBSFWD010000010.1, on the reverse strand, counting down.
ACTCGTCGTCGCGGAGCAACTCGATCGCGCCGCCGTCGTGCCCGATCCCCGTGACGGTGACGTCGGGGCCGCCCACCATGAAGTCGACGTGCACACCGGAGAGGTTGACCCCGGCCGCATCGAGCCCGGCGGCGTCCCGCTCGCGCAGATGCTCGGGCACGCCCGGAGGCAGGCCGGCACCCCAGGCCAGATGGCAGGTGGCGTTCTCGTCCAGCAGGGTCTCAAGAAAGGTGAGGCCCGATCGCCCGACCGGCGACGAGCCGTCGACCAGGGCCAGCTCGCCCAGACGGGCCGCGCCCGCGTCGGTCGCCTGGTGGGTGCGGACCACGTCGGCGCCGGCACTCGCCCGCACCTCCGTCACCACCCCGCCGGTGAAGGTCAGCTCCAGGTCGCGAATGACGCTCCCGTTGAGCGCGAGTGGCCGCGTCGAACGGACGGTGCCCTCCACCCGGCGGTAGTCAGGCGTGGTGAACACCTCCTCCGTGGGGAGGTTGGCCTGGAAGCGGTGCCCCCGCACGGATTCGAGGCGCGCCGCGGTCCAGTGCGCGTCCGGGAGCAGGCCGATGGTCAGGTCGGTGCCCGGCCCCTCGAACCGGACGGCGTCGAGCCGCATCCCGCTCAGCACCTCCGCGCGGCCCAGCAGCTCGGCGATCCGCTGCTCCCAGGCGGCGCGGGGATCGGGCCGGTCCAGCCGCAGTATCGGGCGCAGGTGCTGCCAGAGGCGGGTTCCGTCCGGCTCCCCGAAGACCGCGCGCGCCCATTCTGCGGTCGGGCAGGGGACCATCGCCCAGCGGACGAGGCTGCCGAGCTGCAGCCGCTGCCTCGACGTGAGGTACGGCATGCGGTCCAGGCCCGCCCGTACCGGGTCCTGCCCGGCGAGGAGATCCGGTGCCGCGACGCCGCGGATGTTGAGCAGGATGCCGCAGTGGCGGGCCAGTTCCTCGTTGCGCGCGTCCAGCCAGGCCGGGACCTCGCTCAGGGTGGCCGCGTCCGCGTGCTGGACCCGGGATCGCTTCGCGTAGGGGTCGAAATACCAGATGTCGGCATAGCGGGCACCCCGGGCGTATGCCGCCTCGGCCAGGGCGCGGGCGAGCGGGGCGTGCTCGATCTCGGCGTTGATCAGCACCCGGTCGCCGGCGACGACCGGTACGGCGACGTCGAAGACGACGTCGGCGTAGCCGGCCAGCTCAGCGGTGGGAATGGTCATGGCTGTCTCCTTGGGGGGATGTCCTGCGGGCCTTGCGAGAGCGGGAGAGGAACAGCAACGGCGCCAGGGCCGGCACGCAGCCCGCGACGGCGAAGCCGTAGGCCAGGCCGGACGACTGCACGATGGCGCCCAGCGCGAGCGCGGCCGTCATGAACCCGAGATCGAAGAACGCCGTCGTGGTGGCCACCGCCGAGCCGCGCTGCGCGGCGGGCAGACCGGTCACCGCCATCGTGAGGAACGCGGGAAGCCCCAGCGCCTGCCCGGCGCCGATCACCGCCGCGGCGGCCAGCGCCCCGGTCACGGACGGCCAGGCGACGAGCAGGGCCAGCCCGGCCGCGGTGACCAGCAGGGCCGCGGTCGCCGTCCCACGCGGGCCGATCCGGTCCGTCCATCGTTGGCCGCCGAGCCGCACGGCGAGCAGCACGCAGCCGTAGACGAGGAAGTGCGGGCCGCTGCCGCTCCCGCCCAGCGCGGCGACGTGCAGCGGGAGGAAGGCGCCGAAGGCGGTGTATCCCCACACCGACGCCCAGTACGCCAGCCCGGGACGCAGCCCCGCGCGATGCACGAGCGGCCCGGCCTTCCTCGCGCCGGCGGGATCGCCGGCGACGGCCGGGCCCGCGGGCAGGAACAGGCAGGCCACGAAGGCCGCGAGGGCGACGGCTCCGGACAGCGCCCATGTGGCCCGCAGGCCGGCGACGGAATGGCCGGCCTCGGCGAGCGCCGGTCCGGCGAGCAGGCCGGCGTTGACCGCGATGGAGAAGCGGTTGATCGCGGCACCCGGACGGTCGTGATCGCTGGCCGCGGCGGCCAGACCGACGTAGGTCAGGGCCTCCCCCGCTCCCGCGACGGCCCGGCACGCCAGGAACAGCGGCAGCGACTCGGCCATGAGCACGGCGAAGGAGGTGATCGCCAGCAGCGCGGCGCCGGTGCAGGCCGCCGCCCTGCGGCCGCGCCGGTCGGCCAGCCGACCGGCCAGTGGGCGGAAGAGCACGGCGCACCCGGCCGTGATCGCCAAGCAACCGCCGACCAGGCCCGGACCCTGGTCCAGCGGGCCGGTGACGTACTTGGGGATCGTTGGGATGAGCAGCCCGAGCGACAGGAAGCACGCTCCCGCACACGCCATCAGCAGGCGGGTCATCGCACGTCGTCGAGTTCCAGCAGGATCGCGGTCATGCTCACCTTGACCCGGTCGCCGGAGCGGGGCGGCCCGGCCTTGTCGTGGGCCAGCGCGACCGCCTGCTCGATCAGCCCGACGATCTCCTCCCACACGGCGCGATCCAGCCATACCTCGGCGTCCATGGACATGCGCTGCAGCTTGGTCTGGGCGAGGCGTCGTGCCAGGTCGGTGGCGAGCGCCTCGTGCATGAGCTGCCGGCCGTTCGCGCGGTCCAGCCGCGCGCCGCTGGAGGGGTCGTAACGGTAGAGCCGGCGGGGTCTGCCCTTGCCGCCCGGTGCCGGCCGCTCGTCCACCTGCTGCAGGAAGCCGGCCTCGGCCAGCTGGCGCAGGTGGTAGCTGGCCGAGGCGTGGGCGATGCCCAGCTCCTCCGCGACCTCGGTGGCCGACATGGACGCGCCGGTGAGCAGCGACACGATGCGGATCCGGAGCGGGTTCGCCAGCGCCCGCAGCGGCACCAGGTCGTCACCCTTTTCCCAAGACATGTTGGGATTATGACATTTCCAACATCTCTTGGGAAAGGGATTGGAGTCACATGAGCGGATCGGCTTGACCGGACGCGTCCGCCGACCCGGGAGCCGACGTGTGTGAATCCGTGGCACAAATCGACAAGACGTCTCCGCCGGCACCTGTGTGAGCTCGTACGACAACCGGGGTGGCTACTCCGCCACTCCTACGGGCAGCGCCTGGCGAAAGGGCAGAGCGAGGAGGAGTGCGACTGAGACCAAGGCGCTACTGACCCAGACGGGTCCCAGTTCGGCCAACCAAGTGTTCAACGTGGCGGCGGCGATGACGGGACCGGCGGTAGCCCCGACGTTGAGAGCGGCGGTGGCGTAGGAGCCTGCCATGGTCGGCGCTTCTGCGGCCTCATACAGCACGCGTGCGATCAGCGTGCTCCCAAGGCCGAAGGAGAGCGCACCCTGGGTGAAGGCAAGGATCAGCAGAGCGATCGGGTTGAACGCGACGAGGCCGAGGGTGACCCAGCCGCCGAGCAGTAACGGCCCGCCGACTGCGACGACGACACCGGGCCGCTGGTCGGACAACCGCCCGGCGACGGTGACGCCAACGAAGGACCCTAGGCCGAACAGCACCAGCACGACAGAGACCCACAGCGGATCCAGCCCGGCGACATCGGTGACGATCGGAGCGAGGAAGGTGAAAGTGCCGAACGTTGCGGCATTCACCAGTGCGCCCAGCAGCAGGGCCAGGAGCAGTCGCGGACGCTGTAGTTCAGTGAGCTCCCGACGTAGATCCGGGCCTGCCGGCTCGTCTGGTCGTTCTGTCTTGGCGGGAATGCCACGCACTACGCCGAGCGCCGAGGGTAGGCACAACATCGCCATCCCCCAGAAGGTGGCGCGCCAGTCGAGCAGTGTCCCCAGCAAGGCACCACCGGGGACCCCTGCAATGGTGGCGACCGTGGTGCCCGCCAGCAGGACGGCCAGGGCCCGGCCCTTCCGGTCGGAGGGGACCAGTTCAGCGGCTGCGGTGAGCGCGACCGCCAGAAAGCCGGCATTGGCAAGCGCTGCGATGATTCGGGTGGCGAGCAGAACCGTGAAGCTGCCGGTGCAGGCGCCGAGGACGTGTGCGGCCAGAAACAGGCCGAGGAAGCCCAGCAGGCTGGATCGCCGTGGCCACCGGCGCGCAAGGCCCGCCATGAGCGGGGCACCTACCACCATTCCGATGGCGAAGGCCGATGTGAGCAGTCCCGCCGTCGCAACCGGAACGCCGAAGTCCGCGGCGATGTCCGGCAGCAGGCCGGCGAGCATGAACTCTGACGTGCCCATGGCGAAGAGCGCCACGGCAAGCAGATAGAGAGGTAGAGGCATCGAGAAACTCCGAGGTGATGAGAGATCAGATGAAACGTCTCGTCACCGCGGTCAGCGGCCCGACTACTCCTGTCATCTGCCGCCACCGTGCGGCAGAACAGGATTGTTCAGTGGTTCAGGGGGCTGACGGGTGACCGAAAGCCCCCACCTTGGATGCCTCTGGGCTCGACATGGCAAGCACGATACTCAGTCGAACCACTCTGCGCACATTGGTTTTCCTCCCGGTTCACCGACCCCGACCACCTGCTCGGCAGCCTGCGTCGAGGACTTCGCAGACTCCAGTACCACAGCGACCTCGTCCACGGATGCCTGACCGCAACCGGCCGCACCTTGGCGACATCACGCCTTCGATTTCGTTAACCGTGAACCTGGCCTACCACGGCGCTCCGATACCGCCCGACCTGCCTGCCGGGGCTTATTGTCCGTTAGGGGCGCACGCCGTGATGATGAGTCACATGGGCGGGGACGGTGGGAGGCGCTGGGCGGCGTCGCCGGTGGCGATGGTCGCGATTCCGGTGGCGATCGGTCTGGTGGGGAACCTGGCGACCAGCACCGTGGAGATAGAGGCGTGGTGGTGGGTCCCGCTCACCTGGACGGTGACCGCTCTGCTCGTCGGGGCTGCCATGGTGAGCCAGATCGCGCAATCCCGCCCCGCTGACCGCAGCGCCCCAGAGGGTACGCCTGCCATGGTCGCGTCCACGCCGACCGTCAAGGAGAGCGATCCGATCGCCTTGGGCGTGCATCCGGCGATCGCGCTGGACCTGGCCATTGAGAGGCCTGAGCTGTCCCGGAGGCTCCCGACGTACGTGCAGCGCGACCACGACCGGCTCCTGCGGCACGTCTTGGACAGTCCGGAACATCCCGCACTGGTGATGCTGGTCGGGACTTCTTCGACTGGAAAAACACGCAGCGCATATGAGGCCGTCGCGAAGTGCCTGCCCGACTGGACGCTCCTGCACCCCCTGCATGCCACCGATCTGCTGGCCACTCTGCAAGGAGGAGTCGAACCGCGCACCGTCTTGTGGCTGAACGAGAGCCAGATCTACTTCGAGGGCGACCACGGTGAGGCCGCCGCGGCGGAAATACGTCGTCTCCTCACCGTGACCTCGGAAGTCGTCGCCATCGGCTCCATGTGGCCCGAATACTGGTTCGCCTACACCAGGACGCCGCGGCCGGGCACGCCCGACCCTCACCACCAGGTGCGGGCGCTACTGGAAAACGCGACGAAGATCTCCGTCCCGGACGCGTTCACGCCTACCGAACTGAAGAGCGCGCACCAGATCGCCGAGCGTGATTCCCGATTGGCCACCGCCCTGACGGCACTGGACAACGGATACGGGGTCACACAGACCCTGTCCGGCGGGCCCGATCTCATGAGCCGATGGGAGGACGCTCCGGACCCGTACAAGCGGGCGGTCGTCAACGCCGCGATCGACGCACGTCGGTTGGGGCACCTCAGCCCGCTGTCTGCCGAACTGCTCCGTAAGCTCAGTGTCGCGTCGTTGAATGGGCCGCAACGGGCCGCCGCTCCGCCAGGGTGGTTCGAGGACTCCTTGGGGTACGCGTGCGAGCCGCTCAGAGGCGGCATCTCTCTCCTGACAGCGACGTCACGAGCGGAGAGTCGCGTCGAAGGCTACGTGCTCGCGGACTTCATCGACCAGCAGGGCCGTGCGGCGCGCCGCTGCTCGCCGGTCTCCGACGAGATGTGGCGAACGCTGGTCGTCCATAGCGGCGATGCAGACGACCTTGAGCGTTTGGGAGCGTCCGCGTCCAGCCGTGGACGCTACCTCCAGGCACTCGCATTGTGGCGGGCGTCCTTTTCCCGGGGCAGGCTGTCCACGTGGTCGTCGCTGTGGCAGCTGCTGGGGCAGATGGGCAGGTCACGCGAGGCTGAGGACGTGCTTCGGCAAGCCGCCGACTCTGGGGACATCTATGCGCAGCAATTACTGCTAGCCATGCTGCGGCGGGCACGCCGCGGCAGGGAAATAGAGCAGGTACTCCGCGGGATGGCCGCCAACGGCAACCCGCAGGCCGAACGCGAACTCGCGACCCTGCTGTACAACGGCGGACAAAAGCGAGAAGCCGAGCAGCTGCTCCGGACGGCGTTCCGCAGGGGAGACCGGTCCGCTGCCAGGCTTCTGCTCATTCTCCTCCAACGCCTCGGCCGGACGAACGAGGCGGAGGAGATCAGACGCCTCCTCGACAACAGGGCGGTAGTGACGCCCACCCGTCGCCGGACTGAACTGTCGAGGTGGCAACTGCTCGAACGCGACATGCGGGCGGCCACGGCGTTCCCCGAGGTGGTGAGCGCATTGCTGCACCTGCTGCGCCAGAGGCATCCCGGATCCGACGGCGAGCGGCTGCGACGGCGGATGATGGCCGGCCGGTTCAACGAGGCGAGCAAGGCACTGACCGGCCTCTTCGGTGACGAGCCCATGAGGGGCAAGGCCCTTCAAGCCCTGGACGACGTACAAGCCGCTCCGGAAAAGGATCCGGGCCTTGGTCTGCTGCTGGCGGAGTTGCTGCTCAAGAGCGACCGCCAGGCCGAAGCTGAGCATCTCCTGCGCCGGTTGGTCGATCTCGACTTTCAGGCGCTCTCGGCTCTCGCCGACCTGCTGACGAAGTCAGGCAGGCGCGAGGCGTGTGTCGAGGTCCTACAGGCTGGGATCGGACTACATGGCGCCAAGGCCCGCTATTTGCTGGCGCAGGTGTATCGCGACCTCGGCAGGGATGAGGAATCCGATCGACTGCTTCGCTCGGCGGCGGCGGAAGGAGTCGATGCGGCGATTCAGGAGCTCGTGCGGCGGCTCCTCAAGGACGGACATGTTGCGGAAGTCGTGGAGATGGTGAGAGCAGCCTCGCGGGCAGGACGAGCCGGCTCGGTGCGGCGGGCCGCCGTGCTGCTCTTTAACACGGAACGGACGGAAGAGGCATTGAGCTTGTTGCGCGATGCCGTTGTGTCCTGCGGGAACGCCGAAGCCCTGCCCCTTCTCGTGGTCATGATGACACGAACGGACCGTACGGAGGAGGCGGCCGCGATCTCGCGCCGGGGTTTGACGTTCGATGGGTCGACCGTCTCCGAACCTAGTTAGAAGTACCGCGCGAAACGGCGCCGACAGTGCTAGCGGCTTATAGCGGTGTAGGTCCCACAGGCCGGGCCCCTGGCGAATCATCACGTCCGGTGATGCCAGATATCCGCTGTAGGAGAGCGGTGGCGCACGTTGCCTGAGCTGGGCAAACAGTCTACGCGGCGTGCGACCGACGTTGGCGGTGCACGGTGCCTCACCTTGGTGAACGGCCGGCCTGGACAACCGTCGACCTACCAGGAGCTCCACTACACGCCGTGCTTTGTCGCCTTGTGACCATGCGCCTGCCGAGTTCTTGGACGCTCACTCAGTGGCGGTGCGGTTGGTGATGATCATCGGATGAGGTGCCGAGGTCGTCGTTGCGTCCGACCTTGATCCGTGACCACTGGGCGGTCGGGCGGCCGTCCAGCCGGAACTGACCACCTTTGGAACCCCAGCGCTGCGGCCAGCCCTCCGGCGAGTCCTCCCAGAACTCCTGCCGGCCGTAGACGGTCAGATCCAGCAGTCCGTACGACGGTGCCATCAGTTCGTTGCCGCGGCCGGTGGTCCAGTAGGTCTCGTAGACCTTGTCATCGTCCCGGAGATAGGTGACCAGGATGCCGAAGTGCCGGTTTGCGACCAACCGGTCCACGGCGTCCTGCGGCACCGAGTACCAGGGAATCGTCCAGCCCATGAAGTCGCGATAGCGCGAGCTCTCCTCGTACGGTCCCTGACAGAAGGTCGCGTAGCTGACGTCCCGCGAGTGCAGGTAGGACAACTCGTTGATATGGGTCGTGGAGAAGGTGCAGCCCTCGCACTGCTCCGCCGCGGGCCTACCGGTGTGCCACATCTGGAAGTAGGCGATCAATTGGGACCGGCCGCCGAAGATGTCGATCAACGGCACCGGACCGTCGGCTCCGATCAGCGGAGTCTGCGGATCGACTTCGACCATCGGCAGCCGACGGCGTTCGGCGGCCAGTGCGTCCCCGGCCCTGGTGTGGGCCTTCTCCTTGACCCGGAGTTCGTCGATCTTCGCCTGCCAGGTCTGCCGCTCGGCGACCTGTGGAAGGGGGTGTTCGGTTGCTGACGTCTCTGTCATGCGACCTGTCTAGCCCAGTTGGAGAGTGCAGAACAAGACGCGTCCCCGGCCCATGGCGAAGCAGCCCCGAGACGCTAAGAGAGCTTTCCCCCCGCTCTGTCATAAGGCTTTTCTAACCGGAGAGAAATCATGCGGGGGAGTGTTCCTGCCGGGAGCCCGGCCGCACGGCCCGGCTCCGGTCTACGCCGGAGATGAGGGCGCTCAACCCCGGTCGTTCAGGGCAGCCAGGTCCAGGACGTGGTAGCCGCCCGCCGTCTTCCAGTGGAGGTACCTGGCATTGGAGATGCTCACCTTGTCCGTCTCCTGGCCTGGCAGGCGCACCGCGGTACGTGTCCGGGCGTCGAGAAGCCATCCGACCCCGTCCTCGCGCCACGCCGCGAAGCGCCCGTGCCGCGAGATATCGACGTTCTTGGCACGCGGGCTCAGGCCGGCGACGGTGCCGTCGCCGTACTCCAGGCGATCCCGGTCCCTGCCCACCTGGGCGATGTACGAGGCCGGATCGGGAACGCCGCGCCTGGCCCCGTCCGGGCCGTAGCGGGCCGGCGGCGAGCCGGTGAACTCCCCCGGATCCGATGAATCCGGCACCATGACAGGGGACCTCGCGAGGAAGGTGTCGCCCTCCCAGGCGATGTCGTACAGCCCCTGCAGCCACAGCCGGGGAGTCCTGTCGCCGGGGCCCATGCGGTAGACGCCCACGTCTCCGGAGGTGCCGGTGACGCACCGGGAGAAGTAGAGCTCGCCCCGATGGAACTGGAGGTCGACGGGGTATTGCCAGCCGGTCCCGCAGTACCCCCCGGGAACGCCCCAGGTGTTCATCATCTGCCGGGTCAGGCCGGTGCGCATGTCGGTGACCTCGAGAATCCATCCGCCCGGCTCGTCGTTTCCGAGGAGCTTCACCACGCGCGTGCCGTGCGCCGCGGCGGCGGCGGTGTACGACTCCCTGTTCTTGCGTTGCAGCAGCGTGCTGCGGCCGGTGACGGGGTCGAGGATGTCGACGTGGTCGAGGTAAGGGAGGTACCGGGAGAACTTGCGGACGATGAGCCGCCCGTTGGGCAGGACGCCGACGACGGAACGGGACATCGTGTCCTTGGCAGGGATCCACAGGATCCTGGCCCGGGGATAGGCCCGTACGAAAGGCGTTTCGGCCTTCCGAACGGGAGAGGGCACGGGTGGGGGTGTCTCCGACGGGCCAAGCCACTCCGGCGAAGCACTTTCTCCGGAAGGGACGCTCGGAGCCTGTCCGTCGGTGGCCGACGGCGGTACGGCGGGTCCGCAGGCGCAGACTCCCATGAGCAGCGCGGCCGCGATCATGCGGGGACGGCGCTTCACCCGCGTCCGTACCGGGACGGGAGGTTCCCGATCGCGGCTTCGAAGGACACTGTCGGCGACGTCCGTGCCGTCGGCACCGCGACCCGCCTGCCGTCCAGGGGTCACCGCGAACACCCCCGATCGCACTTTTCAAAGCACCACTGACAACTTAGACGATCGTCATCAGCTGGATGAGAAGGTTTCTCCGGGTCTTCTTCGGGCGCGTGCCCTATCCGATGTGCGACACCGCTCGGCCGGTCAGGCAGTGGCCGATGCGCAGGTGCATTGACCGGAATGATCTCAGCCTCTCATCCCAAAAGCCGAAGTCCACATATGAAATCGCAGAGCCGGGACCGGCGTGAGCCGGTCCCGGCCGGGGTGTGTCGGTACTGCGTCGTGCCGGTGCCGCGGTGAAATCTCTGTGGCGTCGAGATCCGGCCGGCGGTGCCGAGGGCCGGGACCGGACGTGAGGCCCGGTCCCGGCATGGATGATCAGCCGTTATGAGGCGATGGTGAGCGTCAGTACTCGACCTTCACCGAGGCCCCGGAGAATGCGGTGGTGGCGTACAGGCTGATGTAGTGGTAGCCGGCCGCCGGGTTGGTCATCGTCAGGGTCTCGCTGTTGCCGGAGTTGGTCGACCGCTGCGTGTACGCCGACTTCGTGGCCCACGTGCTGGGGCTGTAGTAGAGGTCGGCGTTCCCGGTGCCGCCAGACGACGTGATGACGATCCTGGTGGTGCCGGCCGGGAGGTACAGGTAGAAGTAGGCGTGGTTACCGGCGGTCGCGGACACGTTGCCGCGCTGGCAGTTCTTGCCCAGCTCCCTGGTGTCGGACGAGGTGCACTCGGGCAGGGTGCCGCCTCCGGACGTCACGGTCACCTGCTTGGTGGTCGACGCGGTGGCGCCGCCGTTGTCGGTGACGGTCAGCTTCACCGGGTAGGTGCCCGCCGCGGCGTACGCGTGGGTGGGGTTCGCCGCGGTCGAGGACGTGCCGTCGCCGAATTCCCACGAGCGCGAGGCGATCGTGCCGTCGGAGTCGGTCGAGGTGTCGGTGAAGGTCGCGTTGAGGCTGCCGACCGTGAAGGTGAAGTTCGCGGTCGGCGGCTTGTTCGTGCTGCCGCCGCCCGAGCAGGAGCCGGACGCGCAGGCGGCGAGCCAGCTCGACCAGTCGCTGTCGTAGCGGGTGCCGATGGTGCTGGTCAGGAAGGTGCGGGCGCCGCTCCAGTTGCCCGTCCGGTAGTTGCCGAGGACGGTGGTGACGTCAGCCGGGTGCTTCTCGAACATGTATCGCACGGCCAGGTAACCCCAGCGGTAGATGCGGGTCGTATCGTGCGAGTAGTCGGTGTCGAACAGCGTCCTGAGCGTGTACGTCTTCTTGGCCGCCTCGGTGATCGCCGCGTCGTAGGTCACGTTCCGGTAGGAGTACGACACGTACTCGGCGAAGCCCTCGATCCACCAGATGGTCGGGGTGGTGATGCCGGCGGTGAAGTCGCCGTACATGTCGAACCGGCCGTCGAGGTAGTGGGTGTACTCGTGGTTGAGGTTCCAGATCTCGAACGCGGGCCGCAGCCACTCCGCCTCGTAGGCGATGAAGCGCGGCTGGTTACCGGCCGCGGCCGGGTCGCCCTCCAGGTACATGCCGCCGTTGTTGGTGTCGATGCCGAACATCGTCCCGGCGTAGTTCTGGTAGTCGGTGCTGGAGTGGAAGACGACGACTTCGATGGTGGTGTTGTTGTCGTTCGCCACGGGGCGGTTGCCGTCGTTCACCAGGTTGTGGAAGTACGCGTCCTGGTTCTTGAGGCTGTTGCAGGCGGTGGTGAGCTGCGCGGAGGTCAAGGCCTGCGCACGGATCGTGATGCTGGAGCTGCAGGTGTACCGGATCGGCAGAATGGCGGCCGCGAGCCGCGCCTGCAGGTCGCAGGTGCCGTAGTAGGAGCAGTTGGCCTTGTCGTAGTAGTCGGTCATCTCAGCGACGCCGACCCACATGGGCGCGGTCGTCCCGGAGATGTTGCCGCGGTCGAGCAGGGCCTTGGCCATCGGCCGCACCTTCGACCGCAGGGCGGTTTCCTGAAGGAAGCGGGCCATCTCCCGGCCGGCGTTCGACGCCAGGTAGCTCTGGTCGGTGCCGAGCAGGTTCCAGTTGTTGTCGGCGAAGCCGTACAGCGTGTCGATCACGCTGGGGTCCGACTGGACGGCGGTCACGAACGCCGGGAGCTGGTGGCCGCGGAAGAGCACCGTGTAGACGTTGTTGACCGCGTTCAGCATCCACCAGCTCGCGTTGTAGGAGCTGTTGTAGCCGTTGAGCAGCCGCTTCACCACGTAGAGGTAGCGGTCGTTCTCCTCGGCGCTGTCGATCAGCGTGACCGCCTCGGCCAGCACCTCGCCGTTGGCGTCGCTCACCGCCGAGGACTTGGAGTTGCCGAAGAAGGCGTCCAGGCCCGCCTCGATCGCGGTCTTGAGCGACGAGCCGTACGTGCCCACGGTGGACGCGTTGTACCAGTGCACGTAGTAGCCGGCGCGCAGGTAGAGCACGAGCTGAGCGGTGCCGGTGGAGTTGTCACCGGGGTAGTACGACCCGTTGTCACGCAGGCCGTACGCGACGCTGCTCATCTGCGCCTCGCGGAAGGCGTAGTAGGCGTCGCTGCCGGTGAGGCTGAACAGGGTGTTGATGCAGTCGGTCGTGGAGGACTTGATCTGCTGGACCAGGGCGCTTCCGGTCCGGCCGGTGAAGTCGCTCACGTTGCACGCGGCCGCCGCCTGCACCGTGGCGGCGGACTTCGCCTTCTCCTTCATGGACGGGCGCGGGTGCGCCGGGGCGGGCTCGGGCCGATCGTAGTCATGGCGCAGCCGCTCGTTGGAGGAGGGCATCGGCGCCCGTTCGCTGACCGGGAGCGGAGAACGCCGGACGTGGTCGGCGCCGTCGGTCGCGAGCAGCGCCGGCGCGGGGGGCGGCGTCCTACCCGCGGATGCCGTCACGACGGGCTTGGCGATGGGCTCGGTGGCGGCCGATGCGGCCGCCGGCTGTAGGGCGAGCCCCAGGCCGAGGGCCGGGACGAGGACGAGGACGAGGACGAGCGCGGCCAGTGACGATTTTCTGAGCGCGCGCAGGGGTGGGGTGATTCCCACGAGCAACCTCCGGGGGGTGTGGAAGAACGAGCGTGAGGTTGGATGTGACAGGGGATGCCGCGGCGGCCGGAACGGGCCAGGACGCGGCGGGGGCTCCGCCGGGTCCTGGCGGACCGGCGGGCCACGTGGCTCAGGGATTTCGGAGAGCGAAGAGGTGTTGCCGCCCGTAGTTTGGTGACGAAACCAAACCAGCGGTCATAAAGGCGCACATAGTTCTTGGTTATGACCTCGTTGCAGCCCAGTCCGAGCTGCGGCGGAGCGGGTTGGCTCGGTGTGAACAAGCGGGTGTCGTCCGGCCTCGTGCAGCACACGTGGCCGGCCCGGAACCTGCGGCGCGCAGTCTGATCGCGCGGCCACGATGGCGCCCGCCCTCTGGTGGCGAATCGAGTGGCGGTCCGGCGGGCCCATTACCGTGGCTGTGGCCTGGTCGCTGGTCGCGGGCGAGTACCTGCTCGTCCGGCTCAGCAGGCTGCTTCGATGCCATCGTCTTCGTGTCGCTCGGCCGGATGGCCTTGCCCCACCTGCGACCGCCGCCCCCGCCCTTCCGCCGACAGCGCCGCCGTGAACCCGTGGCCGGACTCGCGGCGCGCCGGAACGAAGCGCCGGGGCATCCCCGGGCTGGTGGAGACGGGGGCGGGAAGGAGGAAGAAGCAGGGATGCGTAAGGGGGAGAAATGAATTTTGTCCGAAAATTCAGGTGCTGGTCATTAATTGCCGCATAATTCTCGGTTATGGATCTCGATATCCGTCATCTCCGTATGATCTGTGCGATAGCAGAGTCGGGCAGCCTGACCAGAGCGGCGGCCCAGGTGGGGCTTTCCCAGCCGGCCATGACGAACCTGCTGCGCCGGATAGAGACCTTCGTCGGGGGCGAGCTCTTCGTCCGCAGCCGCTCCGGAGTGGAGCCGACACCGCTTGGCAGCCAGGTCATCGCCCGCGCCCGGATCGTCCTGTCCGAGGTCGACGCGCTGTTCGGCGACCTGCATGGGCCGTCGGAGGCCCGATCCCTGCGGCTGGGCTCGGTCCACGTCGGTTGCGTAGGCAGCATCGTCAACCGGGTCGGCGACGTCCTGCCCGGGCGCGAGATTTCACTACGGATCGAGCCCTCCACGGCGCTGCTGGCGGAGGCGCTCACGCACGGGCGGCTCGACGCGGCGCTGCTCGGTGTCATCGAGGGCTTCGAAGTCACGCTGGCGCCGCCGGTCACCAGCCGGGCGCTGGTATACAGGTATCCGATATTCGTCGCCCTGTCGGCGGGGCACCCGCTCGCGGGAAACGAGGAGATCCGGCTGGCCGACCTCAAGGACGAGGCGTGGATCAGCCCTCCGGGAGCCGACGACGGCTCCCTTGCCGCGCTGCGGGCCTCGTGCCGGGCGGCCGGTTTCGAACCCAGGTTACGCTTCGAGGCGCCGAGCGGCGCCGGCCGTCCCTTGGTGGCGGACGGGCACGGCGTGCGGCTGGTCGATCCCTGCTGGACCGCGGCGCCGGGCACCGCCGTACGACCGCTCATGGGAGAGCCACAGGTGGCACGGCTGCTCGTCGCGTGGCACAGGGACCGCCTGGGCGATGCGACCGCCGGGGCGCTCTATCGCGGCCTCGCCGCGGCGTTCATCGACCATGTGCACGACAATCCTCTCTTCGGACGCTGGTGGGAGGCACACCCCGAGGTGCATCCGCTGGTGTGAGGCCGCTCGCCCGGGGACGCGCGTCCTGCACCGCGTACTCCCATGCTCGGCCCTGCCCTCCGCGATGGTGTCGAGGGTCCGGTGGTCATCGCCGAACATGTCGGTTTCCCGCTGGAAGCCGGCAGGCGTCTGCCCGCCGTTGAAGAGGACCGTGCCGATCAGGGCGGGGTTCGCCCGTACGGACTCCAGCAGCTCGACATCGATCTTTGCCAGGTTCAACCGCATCGACACGATCATGAATGGTAGCCGTGCCGGTCGAGGCCGAGACACGCCTGGCGGAGACCTGCTCCCAGTACGGCCCCGAGCACCTGGTCGGCCAACCGCGGCCGTGCGCGCCGTACAGGCCGCGTTAAATCGCTTCCCTGCCCATCTTCATGATGCTGTGCTGCTCAAGAGATACGTATGACGCGCATAGGCCACAACGTCTTGCCATGGAATCAGTGGGCGACCCGGGGATGATGCAGCCCAAGTTGCCCATTTTCGAGATAAGGGAAGGAGCGGACGTATGTCAAATGCCTACCGCTTCTAGACATATACCCCTAATGTTCATCGCCATGAAGACTCGTGCGATCATGGTGGCTGCCGGGGCGTCCGTCCTGCTCTTCTCCGGTACGACCAGTGCCTACGCATATCCGGTCAACGATGCCCCGGACTTGACCAACAACTCTCTTTACGCCGCCGGTAAGCTCCCCGGCGCGGCATGCGCGAAGAAGCCCGCCAAGGGAAAGACCCTGGCCTCGGTCACGAAACACGTCAACGCGATCATCTCCTGCCTGAACAACACCTGGGGTTCCTACCTCAAGGAAGCCAACCTGCAGTTCGTCCCGACCCTGGTGGAGATGAAGGGCAAGTACAAGACCGACTGCCGAGGGCGGACGCTGAGCCCGAAGAAATCAGCGGTCTTCTACTGCGGAGGACACGCCAACTTCATCGTGCAGATCCGTTCTGACTGGATCAAGGCGTCCGACGACGTTCAGATTTTCGCGCGGCTGAGCTCGGCGTACGGCGAGCACGTGCTGAACATGGTCGACATCGCCGAGGCCTACAACGCCCTGCACGCCGACGACGGCACTGAGATGTCCGAACAGCTTCGCCGCTACAACCTGCAGGCGCAGTGCATCAGCGGAGTGACCGCCAAGAGCCTGTGGCCCGCTCTCGGCTACCCCGCCAAGGATGCCAAACGCTTGGCGGGCCTGGCGAAGGCCGAGGCGGACAAGGGCAAGTTCGACATATTCGGTAAGGGTGCCAACCTGGCCTACTGGTTCAATCGGGGCCACTCCACCGGCAACCCCAAGTCGTGCAACACCTGGACCGCCCCGGCCGGCAAGGTCGCGTAGCCCGTCGCGGCGGAGTCCTGTTGCCGCCGTTTTCCCGTTCGACGGCACGGCTCTCACTTCGCGGGCGCCGTGCCGCACCTGGACGGGCTATCCGAGGTACTACCTGGCCGTATCGGCCGGGTAGTACCGGACGCGCAGGCGCATCGACTTCCTGTCCGCCCACGAGCTTCGAGCCGTTGGCGAAGGGCGGTAACGGTGCGCCCGGCCGAGGTGCAAGATCGCGCCGGGGCCATCCCTGATGGGTCCCGGGAGACCCCAACCCCGGCAGCCAGACCAAACCCTCGCCAGGGGCGAGTTGCGGGAGGCTCCTTCTACGCCCAACTCGTCGTGAGGAAGCGGGGAACCCGTCGAGAAAGCCCCACGTCTCAACAGTTGTGATCAACCAAGCGATGGCAACAGTACTGGTGATCGGATCGCTGCTGGGCGGAACCGGCGTGGCCCGCGCGGGCGCCGCCGAGATCCCCAAGGGGTTCCTGCTGACCGAGCCCGCAGCG
This sequence comes from Streptosporangium sp. NPDC002607, assembly GCF_053592655.1. Taxonomy (NCBI): domain Bacteria; kingdom Bacillati; phylum Actinomycetota; class Actinomycetes; order Streptosporangiales; family Streptosporangiaceae; genus Streptosporangium; species Streptosporangium sp. NPDC002607. Next base: position 136,739 of record NZ_JBSFWD010000010.1, on the reverse strand, counting down.
ACCGCGGGACCGATCGTGGAGGGCGAGGAGTGGTGGAAGATCAGCAACAGTCTGTCCCGGCAGCTCGAACTCAATCCCTGTGGCACGAAGGGGAAACCCCGCGACGGCCGGGTCGCGATGCGCACCATCACATACTCGAACAGCGCTCCCGCCGGGAGCAGCGAACAGCTCGTGCTGTACAGGAGCACCAGGTCCGCCCAGGCCGCGTTCCGTAAGCTTCGGGCGGACCTGGCCAGGTGCCCGAGGCGGGCAACGGCGAAGGGCGACACCGGCTCCGGGTTCGGCTACGTCGGCAAGCCGTTGCGAGTCGGAGACGAGGCCCTGTCTGTCTCAGGTCACTTGTACAAGCAGGGGAAGCGTGAGCGTGAGCCCGCCGAGCTGGGAATCGTCGCCCGCCGGGGCGCCGCGCTGTTCTTCTACACCGACATCGGCAACGGTCTGGGAGCGGGCAAGAAAATCGTCAATCAGGCGAAGAAGATGACGAAGAAGGTGTGTGACCTGCCCGGGGTATGCGGGTAAGTCGCCCGTTTCGGGAAAAGACCCATGTACCCCTCGCCGGTGTCGAGCAGTACCGGCAGGGGGCACCGTATGCCGCCGGGTGGCCCATGAGCCACCCGAGTCGACCGGCTCGGCGCCCGGAATCGCCGCGGCCCCTCAGCCGCGACGGCCACGGGCATGGCCGACGGCCTGGACCTTTGACGGGCCATGCGGGTGTGGTCAGGCGTGGCGGCTGACGACGGCGTACTGGACGTCGTGGAAGAAGTTCAGGAACTCCTGGAGAGACAGGGTGAACAGCCCGGTGTTCTGTTCGAAGGGGAGGTTCCCGTCCAGGTCGGGGGAGCCTCGGTGGTGCGGGTTGCGCAGGGTGACGGTCGACTTCTGGAGGTCGAGAGCGGCGACCGCCTTGACGAGTGACGCCGCGTTCGTCAGCGCGGTGTCCAGCGCGGGGTTGGTCACGTAGTCGGGGGCCGGCGAGTCTCCCGCGAGCACCAGGCGGACCCCGCTGATCGCATACTCGTGGCGGGCGAAGATGTAGGGGCACGGGCCATGCTCGGCCATCGGCTCCGCCAGTGACGCGAGCAGCCTGACGACCCTGTCCGCCCAGAGGTCCTTCGGCCGGAGCGGCCGCAGAGTCTTCGTGACCTGCGCGCACGCGTTCTGGAAGGCGGCATCGTTTGTCAGGGTCGCGACGGTGTCACGTTCCTCGTCGAGCACGGGCCGCAGCTTCTTCCCGATCTCGGCGAAGTACTGTGCCAACGGGCCCTCGTACCGCTCTCCCAGCGCGATCAGCTCCGCACCGACCTTTCGCCAGCTCACCGAGGCGGTCGGCACCGCGATGCACGGCGAGCTCCCCGCCGCCTGATCGGCCACCATGAGCAGCATGTTGAACAGCTCGCCGGTCACCAGGTCGAGCCGCTCCGGGCGCTCGACGACCGCCTTGCCCAACGGTTCCACCTTCACGCCGCGGCTGTAGCGGAGCCGGTGACCGTACAGGCAGGCGAAAAGTACCTCGGAGAACTGCATGCCTTCACGGATCAGGCGATAGCCGTCCTCCTCCGGGGCGTCCTCGGTGGGAGCGTCGGTGAAGTAGAGGCCGTAGGCGGCGACGAAGGCGGCGAACGCCCTCTCCATGATCGGCACCCAGATGGCCGTCGTCACCGGGAACGCCTCTTCCAGGTACACGTCGCCCCCCAGGGTCCTGCGGCGCCGCACCACGGAGTTCCCGCATATGGCCCTGGCTCGGGCCCCCAGCAGGATGTTTTTCGCACCCAAGGTCGTGCTCTGCGCGAAGAGCGGCTCGACCTCGACGAGCTGCGGCAGCCGGAACGATCGATCCATGAAGGAGATCGTCCGAGTGAACGTGACCAGGAAGGCCGACTCGCTCTTCCTGATCATCCGCTTCAGCTGATCGGGGTCGTGGTCGGCGATGGACGCGAGCAGGGACAGGAAATAGCAGTCGCCAAGGCTTCCCTGGCACACGTCATCGCCACTCGGCCCGCCCCCGAGGTACAGCTTCTCCTTCTCCTGGGTCAGGCTTACCACCTTCGGCAGCTTCTCGTCGGGGACTTCCGCCGGCTTGTCGAGGACCACGTCGTTGGAGTGGACGGTGAGCCCTTTGGCGACACGGGGCTCGGGCAGCTCGACCATGAAACCGTTCTGAGTGGAGAAGAGGTTCGGTCCGTGCAGGTGCAGCTTCGCGTACGCCGCCTTCGCCTGCATCTCGTCTGTCAGGAAGGTCCCCGGGCGCAGCGTCGCCGTGTCGAGCGCCACCCGAAGGGTGATGGACAGCTCACTGTGTTCCGCCTCCGCGCTGTCGAAGTCCGCCGCCCCGTCCGCGTACACCTCGATCAGATCGGTGAGCGCCTCGGCGAGCTCGGGGGGAATGCATTTGAACGCCGCCTCGCGCTCCTTTGCCGTGCGGCCGGCCCACAGCCGCAACATGGTCGGCCACCGTCCTGCGCTGTCCTCGGTGGCGAAGTGCAGAGCGGCCTGCTCGGCCACCTTCCGTACGGCGCTGACCTTCAGCAGGAGACCCGACAACCGGTCGAGGTGTTTCTCCAGTCGCCCCTTCAGCATCGCCCGGCCGGGAACGGCGTCGGTCAGGTTCGTGATGGCGGACTGCACCGCCTCGCAGTGGGCGGCGAACTCCGGCACGCTCGTGACGTCCTGGATCGACGGCGCGGATCCGACGGTGACGAGTGCCTCGACCTGGGCCGCGTCGGCGTCGGAGACCACCGCCGCGGCGTCCACCCAGCCGGTCTCGCTGCCGATCGTGATCCGGACGTTTCCATTTTCGAGCTTAAAAGGCATGTCGGCGAAGGTGAAGACCATCCCGACGGGGAGAATTTTGGGCGTTTTACTACCATTAGGGGTAAATCCAGACTCGCTGATGAATGTTCCGTTCACAGGCCACTCCGGGGCGTATTTCCGATCGAGTCGGCAGATCCTTTCACTTGGCCTGTATACGGTCAATGAATGGATACATCTTTGTGACTCTGGGCAACCATGTGAACAGGGTCGGCCGATTCGGCGGGCGTCACGCTGACGACGGCCGATGCGGCGGTGGCCGCCGCCAGTCCGGAACGCGCTCCGTCTTGAGAATCCTTGGCTTCCGGCCCGGTGTCCCCTGACACTTCACCCCGGCCGACACAGGGCTCCCGTTTCAGGGCCATTTCCTCGAATGCTCCCTGACCCGGCCGGGTTCTCTTCACCGGGCCGCCCGGATGTCAACGTTCTCCGGTGTCGCGGCCGACGGACTGGGGGATTTCTACTCCAGGCAGGATTCCTCCTGGCCTTGCCGATCGAACTCCGCCCGCGGCACGAACACGTTGGACTCCTCCCCCGTCTGAAGATCGTACCGATTGTCGAGCACGGTGCCCGGCCTGCGCTTGAGCTCTTCCGCATCACCTATTCGAAACCGGACATGACGTGTTGAATAGCTGTTGTCATTGGTCGCACCGTATGCGCTGTAGGTGATGGTCGAATCGAACGCCGAAGGCTTGAGCACGGCTTCCCATCCGCTGTCGGGTGCGTCAAGGCGGAAAGACGCGATCCCACCCTCAATACGAGGAGCGACGTAGACGGCATCCTTTATGGATGAGCCGCCAGAGGAAGGTTCGTACTCTGAAGGGGCGGCGGCCCCCTCAGAGGAACGATCGTGATAGACAATCACTGCGTCGGGCTGGCGACCACACCAGGCGAGAACGACAACGAGGTTTCCCACGGCGTCAATGGTGATGCCGGTGATCCCGTTTCTGGGAACAGTGCACCCGGCTGTTCCAAAAACAAGTGCTCCGATGGCGAATAAACCGACGACCCGTCGCATGTGGACAAGGTAGCTCCGCCAGCCGCTCCTTGTACGCCACCGCGTCGCGCGAACGACGTTACGACTTTCCCTTTTGTCGCCTGAGCCACAGTAATACGGGAATGCCACAGCGCCGAATGAGGGGTGATTGCGGGTGGTGGATGAGTTCGACTCGATGGTCGACGCACTCGCCGAGGAGTATGAGCGGCAAGCGTGCCGGGTCAGCGCGCCGCCACGTCGCTACCGGTCTGGCGCCGCAGTAGCCGCCTGGCTACTGACGGGCAGGTAACGGTTGTAGCTCTCCAGCTGCCCGAATATCTGCGACGAGGTGAGTTCGCAGCTTATAGACCACGATCCCGTGCCAGCGCCTCGTTCGGTCTCGTCGCCATTGCAGGAGCATGCCCTCTAGAGGTCCCGAGTTGGTCGATATCAGGCAGTTTTTGATCTTCGTGTAGTCGGTTTCCGTGGGCAGGCACAGGACGCATCCGACTCGATCCTTCATCGTACGGACAAGCTTGAGCTTGGATACGGTGACTCGGGCTTCATGTCCACAATGCTCTGCCAGATACGTGTCGGCTACCAGGGCTGCGCAGTCGTGAAGGGAATGGTAGAGGGCGTGGGGCCGGGAGCCAGGCAGAACCAAGGCTGAGCCGATAGGCGCACGGGGGATGGCGGGTCGCTGCTGGGACTGGTGAGTATCGTAGAGCTCAGCCTCGTAGTCGCGAGGCTTCTGGGGGTCGAATTTACGCGTGAACCGTCTGACCATCGTCCCACTTCCGTAGGCGTTTCAAGGTGTTGGGTGTGCGTAGACCGAGAATCTCTCATTGATCACGAGACTACCGCAATGGATTTTTTATGGCTGTGGCTACATATGTGAAGACATCCTCGGGCCGTCCACCTCACCAGCTGGCTACTCCATGTCTATGACGAGTGCATGGAGGGGCAACGGCACCGAATCAACGGTAAAATTGACGATGCTCTCAATGATTGGACCCCGGATACGTATCCGTTCTGCTTTCTAGCCAGGACCAAGCGGTCGGGTGAAGAGCGTCAGCGTGCAGCTTGAGGCGATCGCAAGAGTCTTGCCGCTGGGGGAGAAACCGACAGCGCGCAGCTCGCAGGAATCCTCTCGATGAACATGCCACCAGGATGAGCCGGCTTCGCCTCGATAGGGACTGCCGTTCAAGGAGAGCATCACACTCTCAACGGGCCAGTCCGGGGCCATGACATCGACCGTCCAGCCATCGGGCGTGGTGGTGTGGAGACCGCCTCCCCAGAGGCCGGCCATGGGCACGGCGACGCCGGAAAGCGGGCCGATCCCCTCATGAACGAGCTCGTTGGTGTCGGGCCACCCAGCATCGGGGTCCGGGTCGCGAGCGATCCGGGTGCCCGTCGAGCACTCGAACAGGCCTCTGCCGTTGCTTGATACGACGAGCAACAGGTCATCGTGACTTTCGGGGACCGCACCGAACCCGACACAGGACAGACCGCCCACCGCTATTGGGGTCAACGGCTGCCACGGCGCGGGCGGCGGCTGAAGAGGGGCGGCACGGAAACGAGCGCGTAGCTGATCCTGATACGAGGTCATGGTGTCCAGCTTTCCGCGCGGCGGGAACGCCGGGACCGTGGACGGCGGTAGGTGAGGCTCTGCCACACAGAAGTTCACGCCTCGACCTGGGCAAAGGTGTCCAGAGCCATCCCGCGTATATCCCGTGACCACTGACATGCGGCTGCCTACGGCGGCACTCGGCTGCATGTGATCATCAAGAGAGAAAGCACTAAGCCCCAGGTCAGGGGCCTACCGGCTGGTCAAGAGAGTGCCCTCGGCATGATTCGAACATGCGACACCCGCTTAGGAGTGCGATCGCTCATCCAGCAAGACACCTGCTCTGACCTGCGATGATCTCTCGATCAACAGTCACCCGGAACATGATCATTCCATAACCTCTCCAGGGCCGGCGGCCGCTCGCAGCCGGCCCGATCACTCCTTCTTGGAATCCGTAGCCGTGGAATCGCTGTGAGGGGAAGCACTTCGAAGCTCCTCGATCAGCGGCCAGAACGGGCTGTCCTCGTCAATCTCGATGCGCTGATCCTTGTCGATGATCTTCGCGTTCGACGTGTCGTCTTCCTCGGCCGGCGTGGTGACTGATCGCCTCGCCTTCTCCAGGTCGTCACGGTTGGCCATATGGACTCCGACTGTGAGCACCAAAGCGACGCTCAGCACAAACATCAGCCAGTAGCACCATGCCCGTCCAGGCCCGAATCTCAGCGGATCCTTCCTGATCACCTGTCTCCTCCACCATGTCACGGGCCGGACCGGTCACAACGTGGCGTCCTCCCAGTGCGGGGTATGCGATTCGATGTCCTCCGGCACGCGAATCCGCCCGTTCAGGAGAACAAGTGGCGCGATCTCAGCGCTCTCGTGGAAGCGCAGGTAGCCGACGAAGGATTCGACACCGCCGGCATGTGCGCTGACCGAGCACCGGCCGAGCCAGTCCAGCAGTGTCCGGAGCCGGTAGAAGTCGTCGGGATGGAGTTCTTGGCGTACCGTCAGCGCCCAGCCGTCCGATCGCTCTCGCGCGACCAACTCGGCGACGAGCGCGCCCCCTACCCGCCAGGCAGCGCCTCGCTGCGCGAACACGGGCTCCGCCTCCGCGTCTTCCCACTCGCAATCGGGGTCGTCGGGATCACCGAGTGGATAGGTTTCCACGTATCTGTCAGAGCCGATCGGCAGCCGCTCAGGTCGTGGCCCTTGCCCCACATGCCACTGCAGCTCGGCGAGCTCGTCGTTGGTCACGTCAGCACGAATGTTCACCGACAGCACGAGTTCGTAGATGTCCCCCATCGGCACACCGTACCGTCGCGACGCTTTGGGAGATCATTCTGTGAGGAGTTCACACAGGACGTGACCGTCGCGGTCGGCCTGTGGTCTCTGATCTTCGGCAGGGCTCAGAGATCTCAAAAAGCCCTCTCCCATGACTTAGGTCAGACCTCCACGGTACGAGGGGAGGACCAATGTCTCTACGTTACGAGGGAAAGCCCAAAGCCACACCAACCTGGCGAGGGACGTACTAGGGCAAACAACGCAGATCAAACGCCCTCTGAGAACTCACAACAAAATGATCTACATTGTGCTTTGATCTCTCGTTGTAGCGGCGGTGAGAAGAACAGAAAGCGGCTCGGCTGAAACCAGGGGAGCAGCGATGTCAAAACCGCACGGGGGACGAATGGCGGCTTCGGGCCGGTGGCTGGCTGCAGGGGGAAGCGCCGCTCTAGCGCTTGGGGTCGCGGCCGCCGCTTGGTCCGCGCTGCAACCGTCCTGGTCTGATTACCCTGGCACAGCCAAAGAGGAGGTTGTCTCGGTCGACTCCTCGACGCGCGAGGCGCTCCTTGAGGCCGCTGACCGTTTTTTGGAGACAGATCCCGATCGTGCCGGAAGCTATGCCTTGGCCAGTGACAGGCCGGATCTGAGTCCGCGCGTGTTCTGCCATGAGGAATTCGTGGAGGTACGCCGGAAAAGCTCTCAACTACTGCTCGGGATCGTGGCCGCGTGTGAGGAACTCGCCCGCTCTGGGACCTTGCTCGTCGGCGGCACCGGTTACCGGACCTCGCTTCTTCTGACCGTCGAGTCGGTCAACGGAGGCTTCACTGTACGGCAGGTGGAGGAACCTCTGGACGGGGACCTGAATGTCCCTTCGGTGCGCGAGATGTTCTCTCACGGAGGAGCACCGCGGGCATTGAAACTGACCGCCACCGGTTCGGACATGCACGATGTGGTCAGAGAAGAGGCCCGCGAGGTCTTCGGCCTGCCCTCGGACACCGATGTCACGTACATCACCGAGTTGGAGAGCGCTTCCAGCCCTCGTCCGTAGTCCGTGGGCTCATCCACATGCGGTTTCCAGCCAGCCCGCTGACCGGTTCATCTACACGATGGGCATGACCCGCACAGAGATCATTCTGTTGGGGGCTCTGAGGCGGCTATGGAATCGGGAGGCTCTGGCGTGCCGGTGGTTCGCCGAATTGGGGACGGCCTGCGGAAACGCCGTCAAGATCATTCCGTGTATATTCCGCGGCCACTGGCGCAGGGCTGCCTACAGCTGCGTTCGGTTGCCTAGGTGCGCTGAGGCGCGATCGTGGATCACTCCAGGTCAGGGGTGTATCCGCTGGTCAGAAGAGTGCCCCCGGCATGATTCGAACATGCGACACCCGCTTTAGGAGAGCGATGGTCGTAAGGCTGGCTTACGCGGTTTGACCAGCGCAGACGCTATGCTCAGCCCGCCTCGTTCATGAGATCATCCCGTGAATGTCCCGCGACGGAGGGAAAGCGGAAAGTCTCCACGGTTTCGAGGGATCGCTACGATTTTCCTGTCGTAGGTATTTGGCCAGCGTTGATGTTCTAGATTCGACTTCTTGGAGGCAGCATGAGCGAGCCGGCAGCATGGCTGGCATTGACCGTGTCGGGTAAGCGAGAACATGGAGGCAATGACGGCTACCTCGATGTGCCCAGGAGCTCCTACCGCTGGGACAGTACCGTTCCCCACTCAGCCGCCGTCGCGGCTGGCGACGTCATCGCGCTCTGGGACAAACATGCGCTGCTGGGTGTCTCGGTGATCGAAGAGATCACGACCACCCAGATCCAGAAGCCGATTTACAAATGTCCGAGCTGTGGTAATTCGAGCATCAAAACCCGTAGCCAGCAACGTCTTAAGTACCGTTGCTACGGATGCAAGAGCGAGTTCGACACAGCGGTCCGCCAGGACAAGGATGTGACCGCCTATGCTTCGCATCATGACGTCGCGTGGATCGACTTGGCGGGAACACTTTCCGGCAGTGAGCTTCGACAGCTGTGCCTCATCCCAGCAACTCAACACAGCTTCCGAAAGCTCAACTGGCCGGCCTTCATCACAGAGATCAGTCAGCGCCTCGGAGACTTCGCACTCCCTCTCCTTCGGATCACGCAACAGCGCGTCCGAGGCGGCCATTCCACAGCCACCGTCCGTGTGCGGATCGGCCAAGCGGAATTCCGCCGAAATCTCCTCCAAGAGCACGGAGATATGTGCGCCTTCACTGGTCCGGCTCCGGCAGCTGCTCTGGAGGCTGCGCATTTGTACAGCTACGCTGACCACGCAGCCCACCATTCCCACGGCGGCATGCTCATGCGCCGTGACATTCATCGTCTCTTCGACCTGGGGCAACTAGCTGTCCACCCAGATACCAAGACCATCGATGTTGCGTCGTCCATCACTCGCTTCGGTGAGTACGGACGCCTTCATGGAGCTCCGCTCCTAGTAGCTCTCTCCTCCGGACACGTCAGATGGTTAAGAGAGCATTGGAAGACACATCGCTCCTAGCTTCTAGGGAAGCTCGTATTCGACATCCTGAGGGCCAACGCCGTCTTTTCGCCGCTCTTGGCCTCTGTAAGCGCCTGCTTGTAGTACTTGGCGGGTTCTCGCTACTTCTTTCTGTTTTTTGGCAAAATAAACGCTTTCTACGTCGCCCTCCAGGATCGCTCGATAGTGTTCATAGTAGACTCTGGCACGCTTTTGAATCTCTCGCCAGGTGAGTAGCGCTGCGTCTTCGCGTTCGTCCCAAGACTTGCGTAGGCCACCACTTATATCGTATGTCTCGCTCGATATAAAGGCCATGAATCCGACCTTTTCTGCTTCGCCGAGCTTACGGGCGTACTCTTCAAGGTTGTACAGGTCTTTCGTCGTCACCGCATGACCTGAACGCTTAATCTCAATCACCACGAGTTCGCTGTTGTTGGTCAGCGCTAAGAAGTCATAGCGTCCTTCGTAGCTTGGATCGTCCAGATCTTCGCGGCCCCAGTTTTTCAGCATTGTGGTGACACGCTTTTCTTCTGAGAAGACTTGCCATTCGGGGTTTAGTAGCCACGGGTAGTCTGCGATGAGGTCGTGCATGTTCTCACGCCCTTTTTGGTGCGCAGTCTCTGGAGCGTCATTGACGATCATTTCATAAAATTTATCTATGATGTCGAGTCTTCCGCGGACTACCTCAAGAATCGCTCGGCTTTCAAGCAACTTCCACTCGCGAATGTACTCTACGGCCTGCTGAAATCCCTCTGGGTCGACCGCCGCAGTGTTCAGTTCCGATATATAGTCATGGAATTGCTGGTACTCGAAAGCTCGGACGATGGTATCTGCAAGAGGTGTTACCTTTCCATCTTCGGTGCCAGCTTTTCCAAGTAGCTCTAGAAACTTGTCTATCTGTGCGACTGATTGCGGTTCCAGTCGGGCGAGACGCTCGACGAACTTGGGATCGCTTTTCACTTGTGTTTTGAAAATTTCTCCCTTTCTGTCGCTCCTGTCGCGCAAGAGTCGTCTCGTCAGGGCATCTCCCCATTCCCTGAGAGGGTTGGTTACTTCATCATCCCAGTCAATCTCCTGTCTGTCGGTGGAGACGAGGTCGCTCTCGTCATCGTCGCCGCTATCGAGGTAATCCGCCTCGATCACTCCGGTGAGATATTTGGTCCCGTGCTGACCGCTGGCAGTGCCTTCAACGTCAAAGAAGTACGGGGGCGCCTGAGCGGTCTTGCCGTTGACAATGATGGTAAATCCCTGCAGTTCCTTCGGAAGAACTGTCTCGCTAAAACCAGCCCACCATGTGACTACCTGGCCGGGAGTGATTTCTTTCTTCGCTTCTCCTGATTCTGGTTCACGCAGGTCAAACGTTATGGCGGGATCGTATACTCGTTCACTATTTAAGTAGATCTCCATTTTCCCGCGCACTCTAGTGCTGAACCGTCTCGCGAGAGCCCTATTCAAAGATTCAATGTTGATCGGCGTCTTGTGTTTTAGATTCGACATAACGATTCTGGTTCCACTGTCGTGGGGCAGGTCGTGTCGTGCGCGTTCCGTATAGCCAGGAATAACTACGGCGCTGCTCTCATTTGGATTCACTTTGAGAGCCCTGGAATCCAGAGTGAGGGTGCAGGAGCGATTTTCACGCCAGGTGGTTACTTGCATTGTTCGCGCAAGGCCAAATCCGGCGAGTTTGCCGACCCCCTTTCTGCCCATCACCGGCCGTCCCTCCATCGAAATCTGTCCCGAAGATCGTCGGTTTCGACCTAAGACCAGGTAGTTGTTCTCAACATCATCATCTGTCATGCCAGTGCCGTCATCGGTAACAAAGATCACACTGGTTGAGGGGTCGTAATCCTGCTCCATGGGAATGACTATGTCGACTCTCTTGGCGCCGGCGTCCCAACAGTTAGCGACCAGCTCTGCGATCGCGACATCACGTCGCTTGTACATTTGAGAACCGAGATGTTCCAGCGTACGCCCCAAGACTTTCATCGTGAAATTTCGATCATTCCTGTCCGCGTACATTGTAAACACCAGCCAATCTTGCTTTTAAAGTTTCCGGAACCTGGATTTACTCTACGTTACCATTCGGGTGTGCCGGATGTGTAGTCACAAAAACGGATGTGATCATGCCAGGCCCTTTTCTGCTTGGGTGAATTTTATATCTAAAAGTCGTAATTATGTTCGAAACAACCGTAATGCGAGGTTGTTCCGGTGGGTCGCGGTTGGTGTGACTACTGCTTCCGAAGGAAACGAAGCTCGTCTCCACGTCCTCTTCGACGCGGTGCGGGCGAATCAGCGGTCGACCAGGCCCGCGGCGATTGGCGTCTGGTGGACGGGCCGATGTCGCCGGTTGTCGGGCAGGCCTTTGAGGCTAGCCCGACTCATCAGCACGGCCACCGCTCCGCGCCCGACCGCTATACCGCGTCCCAGCGTGATGGTATGCATCCGCATCCCGCCGTAGAGGTCGCGGGAAGCGGCGTATACCTGCCGAATCTGCTCGGTCAGCCAGACGTGTTGCAATTCCCGAACCGAGGGCGGGCAACTTCGCCAAGCGCAGAAGCCCGACTCCGACACGTTTGCAATCCGGCAGCAGACCTGGATGGGGAGTCCTTCGGCGGCCATCACCGTGATGGCCTCGAACCGTCTTTGGGGGTGGCGCCTCTTTGGATAGCTTGGCGGCACGCCTGGTCACGGCCAGCCCGATGTGACCGGAGACGATGCCAGCTTTCTGACTGGCGTCGATCAGCTCCTCCCGCGCCAGTTGTAGATCGTCTGGTCGCTGATCTGCGGATCGAACGCCACCTGCCGCATGCTCTGGCCGACCTGCAACAGGTCCAAGTCCTCCGGCGGAACTCAGGTAGGTATCTCCTTACATGCCGACCTCTCCTGAAGGGGGCAGAGGTACACAAGTCAACCAAAGCAACTCCGCGAAAGCCGGGGTGCATCAGACCCTCGCTCAACCCAGCGCGTTTTAGTTGATACATCGCCATGTTTTATGTAGTTTCGAGAAGTTTGGTTTAGTCAGTGAAGAAATGTTGAGGATCGTCACCACCCACTCTCTGCTGCTGAATCGTTATGATCTATTTCGGGGTCGGTGTCATGCTTCGAACCGATGGTTGCAGATGAATGGTTTTCAACCTGCTATAACAAGTTCCCAACCTCTGTCAGGGGTTCGTTGAAGGCGTCCTCGACGGTGGAGACGTGGAACGTTGCAGGAGGGGTGGCAGTGGAGGTCTTCGGGCAGCTGGGCGACGGGGACAGGGGTCGAATGGTGGAGATCCTCAGTCAGCGTCTGAGCACTTCCGACCTCCGTAATGTGGTCGAGTCGCTCGACAGGAACGGCAGGGGTAGGAGTCGGAAAACGGTCGAAACGTTGGTCGTCGCCGCGGAGCGGGTGGCGACCGCAGGTCGACCGCGGACCAAGCTTGCCGATGGGGAGCTGGCGGAGTTCATCGTTGACCGTCGTGGGCTGTCCCTCCTGGAGTCCCAGGAGGTCAGGAAGGTCCTGTACCTGAGGGCGACGCCTGATCAGCGTGACCGTGTGGCAGATTACGAGGGAAGCGCTTCTGTGCGGGGGAGCGTGACGAAGCAGGCCGATACGGTGGCGAAACGGAAGTGGCATTCGGGCAAGAGTTGGCCGCGGCACTTCGTCCGGGAACTGGACATTCCAGCAGTGTTCGCCGGCCTGGCGGGCTCCCCCAAGGAACCCGAAACCCTACAGGTGCAGCCTTTTGTTCCGCTGGCGGATCTTACTGACTTCCAATCCGAGTTGAAGGACCAGGCTGTCGAGGTCCTCGGTGGGCAGGCCGGGAGCAACCGCGGTGTTCTCACGATGCCCACGGGCGCAGGCAAGACGCGTACGGCAGTGGAGAGTCTGGTCGCCTGGCGTATTGCACGGGCGGACCGACCGGTTCTGCTGTGGATCGCACAGAGTGAGGAGCTCTGTGAGCAGGCTGTACAGGCATTCAGGGAAGTTTGGATCGACCTTGGTCACCGTTCCGACCCGGTGAGGGAGAATCTGGAGATTGCCAGATTCTGGGGGAGTTCTGCCCCCGTTCCGGACAAGTCCGATGTTGTCGTGGCGAGTATCCAGAAACTTCAGGCTGCTGTTCGCGAAGTGGACTCGGAGAAGCGCGCTGCTCTCAAAGTGCTCGGCGAGCAGCTCGGCGCGGTCGTTGTGGACGAAGCACACAGGATCGATGCACCGAGCTACAGGGACGTTCTGCGTTTTCTCGGAATCGACCTGTCCGCATCGGCTCAATCGGACATCCCCCTGCTGGGCTTGACCGCGACCCCCTTCAGGAGCGACGACGGGGAGACCCGGCGTATGGCAGGGATGCTCCATGAGCGACTCCTCAGGGCGGAGTCGCTGGGAGCCAACCCGATCAAGGAACTACGGGCACGTGAAGTGCTTTCCATGGTGGAACACGAGGTACTGGAGCATGCGGCGCCTCGCTTCGACATGGGACGTGATCGGCGCTTTCTTGAGCACTTCGAGCAGTTTCATGACTTCCACTCGGGCTTCCTCCAGGAGATTGGAGAGTCGGAGGCGCGTAACAGGGCGCTGTTCGCCAGGTTGATGCAGATCTCGGATAAATGCCCAACATTGTTCTTCGGGTGCACCGTCGAGCACGCCGAAGCGATGTCGATCCTCCTGCGCCGGAAGGGACGTTCGGCCGAAGTGGTCACCGGTGAAACCAGGGCCACCACCCGGCGTGCCATGATCGAGGAGTTCCGTGCGGGCAGGATTTCCGTGCTCTGTAACTTCGGTGTGCTCACCACGGGTTTCGACGCCCCCAAGGTCGGTGCTCTCGTGATCGGCCGACCCACCACGAGTCGGGTGCTGTACGCCCAGATGATAGGCCGTGGTATGCGGGGTCCTCGATTCAAAGGAACCGAGAAGTGCCTCGTGATTGACGTCCGGGACAACATTCGCCACCATGGCGACGAACTCGCCTACAACAAGTACGCGGACTTTTACAAGTCGGACAACTGAGGTCGGTGTGGCCGGCGGCCACACCGATTTCCCGCCGGTACCGCTACGGCAGGTTTTCCACCAGAAGAAGTCGGTCGAGTCCGTGGTTGCGGTGCTCGCACGAAGTTTCCGAAGCGAAGAGGCAGGAGTAGCAGGCGGCACCGTCCGCCCCGGACAGGGGAGCCTCTTCGCAGAGAGGATCGTTGGAACAGGTGTCTACGTCCTGGAGCGCCCGCTCCAGGACGCGCTTGAAGCGGTTGACAAGAGAGATCAGGCCGCCCATCGTTCCGTCCCCGCCGGGTTGGACGGTGTAGAGCAGAAGCCCGCTGCTGACGACGGTGTTGTTCTCCGTCTGTACGTAGACGCGTTCGCGTATCGCAGCTGAGGAGTAGCCGGAGTCGACGGAGAGAGCCCAGAGCAGGCGGTGGGAAAGGCTGTGCCACCACACGTGCACCGGATGCTGGACGAGGTCGTCAGGTTCTCCTCGCATGTGGCGGTCCTGCCAGGGGGCGGCTCTGCGGCCGGTGAGGGTGATAGGTGTGTCCGCCAAATCGATGAAGATCCCCTCGCCGAACTGCTCAACTCCTGGGTACCAGGTGATCCCGCGGTCCTTGAAGGCGGTGGAGATGATCTGCCCGGTCTCGGGAGCCAGCCTCCGGTAGCCGGTCTGGACCATCACCATGCGGAGTCTGCTGACTGGAGCGACACGGAAAGTCAGTTGACCTTGGGGCCCTGTCACCGACCGCACGTCGGCGCGCCTGATTTCGAAGAGTGGGGGAGATCCGGCCCGCTGGGATTCGGCTCCGAGTGGCGCCCCGCTGGTGACACCTTCACGAAGCCTTCCCAGCTCGGCATCTCGTACGGCGTTGGGTCCGGTGGGCTGAGCGCCGAGGAGCTGGTCCAGAGCCAGTTTGGTCTCCGACCAGGGGGTTCGGGCGAGGTAGTCCACGTCATCCGGGGCAACTCCTGCCTTCTTCGCCTGTGCGAGAAGGCTGGAGTGGTTGAGAAGATCTGCATCGACGAGGACGTCGACACGTGACAGGAGACCTCGGTTTCCGAGCAGGTCATGGAGCCGGGCAGGCATGTCAAGGATGGTCAGCGCAGTGACGATCTCTGAGATCCGAAGGTTGGCGGCGCCACGCTGCACGATCGTTGCAGGCTGGCCGCAGGCACTCTGCTCAGGGCGGTTACCGAGTTCCGCCTGTCGTTCGCTGCACTTCCACTGACGTCCGTAGGCAGTCCCGAAGCTGACGGGGATCCTGCATGTCGGACACTCGATTCGCACGAGCCGGAGCGCTCGGCCACCCCCGTACCAGCGGTAGTGGCGGGTTCCACAGGGCTTTGTGTTCGGGTGGGCGAGACTGCGCCACGGAACCTCGTCGAGGTGGCCGGCCTCGCAGGCCGTCACGAAACGAATTGCCTCTCGACCACCCTTCTGGCGAAGCTGCCAGTCCTGCGCCCGAGGGCATTCGGGGCAACCACTGCTGACCTCGTACAAAACCTGGTATGCCGGGTGCTGGCCGCAGAGTGCCCAGTAGGGAAACTGGAACGTGGGATAGATCGAGTTGTCGGTGGGTTCGCCGATCTCCGCGTTCGTGGGGATTCTCGATATCCGATGGCCGTCGAGACTGCCCTTGGAGAGCCGGTCGTCAATGATCTCGAAGTCGTGAGGCTGCCGTTGTATCGAGGTGAAGAGCGCGTCCATGGACTTGAGCACGACCGGTCCCGACGGCGTCTCGACGATGCTGCCGGGGCCGAAGGTCGTGATGAACTGGGACGGGCGGATCACCTGGTAGGACTTGGACACCCTCAGCTCCTTCCTCTGATCGTGGTGGTGGCCTCCACCTCGCGAAGGGAGCTGGGAGCGTTCTCGTACGCCTCACCAACACCCGCCACCTGGTGGGCGAGGTCGCCCAAGACCACCGGGTGGGACGGTGTCCGGGTGGTCGTGCTCTCGTGGAACAGCAGGTTTGCGCCGCTCTGGGCGGCGAGGTGTTGCCAGCGGTCCAGTTCGGAGGCGGCGTGCTCGGCGGTGTCTCCCGAAGGGGGACGACGGAGCACGGGTTGCTGGGCGGCGCGCTCCTCCAGAAGTTGAGGAAGGAGTTCCACGTCGGCGTCGTTTCGCGCGGTCCTCATCTCCTCGGCCCCACAGTGCCAGCCCTTCTGCAACCGTTGTTGGAGTCGCCAGCGCTGGTTCACCGTGACCGGTCCGGTTCCGTCGGAAAGCAAAGCAGCCTGCCGCAGGATACTCACGGCCACGGGGCCGAGAGCTCGGTCCCGTGCGCGGGGGGCGAACGGGTTGACCGTCACGGGTTCGACGTGACGGTACAGGGTGCTGTGATAGCTGGCGAAGTACTCGTAGTGACTGAGGTCCCGAGGGCGTGAGGACCGGTAGAACGTCACCACGAGTCCACCCATGGACCGGCCGACGCGACCGGTCGCCTGTATGTACGACGACGTGGTCTTGGGCTGCCCGTTCACGAACATCAGACCGAGTCGGTCGACGTCGACACCGGTGCCGAACATGGAGGTGGCCACCACTGCGTTCACCGGGTCCCGGCTGCCATGGAGCGACACGGCAAGGTCCTCCAGCATGGCGGGCAGATTCAGCGAGTCCGCCCGGCTGGACAGCTCCATGGGATCGTCGGTTTCGACGAGTTTCCGTGGGTTGGTAGCGATGCTCGCCAGGCGCTGGATGATGTCCTGACGAACGAGGGCCACGGCTCCCGCGAGCTCGCGGATGGCGTTGAAGTAACCGACGAGTGTCCAGAACGGATCCAGGTCCTTTGCCGGTGCTCCTGCCGCGCGCCGATCCGCGGGTTCCTGTAACAGACGTGACCATGTTCGTACGAGGGGCGTCTGTGCGCCACGGCCCGGAGCCACGAGTCCCACGTAGAGCCGTCCTGGCTGTTGGTGGTCCAGTGGATGGGAGGACTCCGCCCAGGAGAAGAACGACTCCTCGGCTCTGATGCCTGGTGGGGGAAAGACTTCCAGATTCCTGGCGAACAGGGACCGCACCTGTTCCTCCGCCTGACGGACCGTTGCGGTGGAAGCGATGTACTTGGGTTTCACTGGAACGTCGAGTCTGTGGTCGCTCGAGAGGAGATCGATGCCGGTCTCGTAGAGCCCGACCATGCTCCCCAGGGGGCCCTCGATCAGGTGAAGCTCGTCCTGGAGGATCAGGGCCGGTGGCCGGAAGCCGGATACCGCCATGTTCCTTCCCTGCGGGGGCAGTTGTCGAGGGCGCTCAGGTCGGGAGGCCGGGCCGGTAGGAGGGGCTCCTGCGCGGAAGTAGCCGAGATGCTCGTTGACCTGGTTCACGTTGCCGAAGAGAGAACTGGCCCGTGGCTCATAGGCAAGGCGCGCGAACTTGTCCACCGTGGCGACGATGACAGACGGGCAGCGGGCGTAGACCTGCTCGTCCACCGTCCAGGCAGGGATGGGGCAGTGGGTGGACCGACGGTTTCCGTCATCGAACGCCTCCGGTACGGGCCAGTCGCCGATCTCGGTGGTTTCGCTCCAGCTGATGTCGGTGTTGAGATGGCAGGCAGGGTTCGCGCAGAAGATATCGAAGTCGATGTCCTTGTCACCCCTGCCCCAAAGGGCCTGCCTGATGAAGTAACCGGACCTGGAAGCACGGGCGTAGAGGCTGTGGCAGTCGTCACCGAACTGTCTACGGACGTGATCCTTGACCCAGTTGTCGATCAGGTTGCTGGGAACGTCCGCGGCAACGTCGAAGGTGATCGAAACCGTTGTGAACGAGGCGTTCTGGTGTGGGGTGTACGAGACGGAGGTCACCTCGATCTCCCCCTGTGAGAGCTGTTGGGGATCGGGTCTCCGGAGGGGATCCATGTCGCCCATCACTAGGTGCAGCGTCGTGGAGTCTCCGTCCCGGATGCCGTCGGCCGGGAGCGCGAGTGTGGATCGGCATGCAGGGCAGTTCAGGATCTGGGCCGGTTCGCCCTCGCCTTTCTTCCCGTCGAGGATTGAGATCGCCCCGTAGTTGTTTACGAGCTTGTTGTTGCTGTCCCTGTACTGAAAATCGCCGAGTCCGTTGGGTGTGACGCCGCCACCGACCCAGAGGCCAATCGAGAACCGGTGTGTGCCCCAGGGAAGGTCGCCCAGGCTCGAGAGACTCTTCGGGCGCCAGCCTCTGTTGCCTGCCGGTCCCGACGTACGGAGGTACTCGCAGGCGGTCACGAGAGCCAGTGCTCGGCGGTACTGCTGGATTGTGAGAAGTCGAAGGGTGTACCGGGACAGGACCGTGACTCCGGCTCCGCCGCAAGGGCTGTTGTGACGCCGGGCCTGGAGTCGCCGGTGGGCGAGGGTGAAGGCTGCAAGCCCGAGGTACGCTTCGGTCTTCCCGCCTCCGGTCGGGAACCAGAGCAGGTCACAGGTCTCCCGGTCCGGGTGGTTTTCCTCCACCATCGCACGCAGGTTGACCAGCAGGAAGGCGAGCTGGAACGGCCACCAAGGGTTGGTCTTCCCCTTCGTCCACTTCGACTGGAGGGAGATCGCCCGATTCGCGAAGCAGAAGGCGAGGCGTGCGTCCTCGTCGTCGTGGAGAAGATCGATGCCGTCTCGGATTCGGCTGAGAGCCCGCTGGCACCCTGCGATGTGTCGGTGGGCCGGTGTTCCCTGAAGAGGGTGCCCGGCCTGCTTCTCCAGGTGATTGATCCACCGTTCGTATCCATCGGTGAGGGGTACGAGCGCTTGGCGGAGGGACACGGCGTCGACCAGCTCGCACAGCCTGTCCGGGTTCAACTCCGGTGTGACGCCCACGTGTTGTGGCCATGCTTTGTTCGGTGCGTTCACCGGCACGACGGGGACGAACTCCGAGCGGACGTCCGCGGGCGAAAACTCGGCGACGGTCCCGGCGTCGAAGAGGTGCTCTCCGTCCGACCAGACGAAGGGGGCACGTGTGCCACGCAGACCGGTGGGGTGGGGTCGCTCGGGATCCACGGACCTCCAGAGCGCCGAACACAGGTGGCCCCGGGCCAGGGCGGGACGGTCCTGGTAGAGGAGGGTCAGTCCTTCCTCTTCGGGGTCGTGTGACGCCCGTTGGCGTTCAACCGGCACGATCCGGCCTTTTCCGCACCGGATCCGGATCTGCGGTTGGTAGACGTGATGCTCGCCACGGGGGGACGCAGTGTCGACCTGTGTGTCGTTGACGATGAAGCACGACACCTGCCACGTTCCGGTCTGGTGGTCCCTCCGGCTCCGGATCCGCACGGAGAGTCCGGGGTCCCGCGGGTCGCTGAGAGCCGGCTCCTCGGAGCAGTCGACGTTGCGCCAGATCTGTCCGTACGGCCTGCGTTGCCAGGCGGTGTCGTCGCCTCTCGCGTACCGTGCCCACGTGACACAGACGTCCAGGACTGGCGATGCCGAGGTCTCGACCGACAGTGAGATCCCCATGGATGCAGGACGTGACATCGGGTCCAGCTTCAGGGAAGGGGATCCGACGGAAGTGGAGCGACTCGGAACACCGGGATCGGACTCCTCGTCGTCGTCCGCTCCGAACCCGTCCTCACCTGCGAGTTCTTCGTATGCGTCAAGTTCCGCAGGGGACAAGGAGGCCGGAGCAAGGACGCCGACGATGTATTCGTCCAGAGGGTCCTCGTCGGAGGATAGCGTTTCCGTGGGTCCCCCCCGAGGCCCGAGCGCCTCGGCCACGAGAGCTTCAACAAGACTGTCCCGCTCACTCACCGGAGAACCCCTCGCCGTGTTGGTGGACCATTAAAAGTTGGGACGTCACATGGTAAAAACCTGTCCGTCGGAGAGTGATGGTACGGACCTGGGCCGACAGTTTTCCGCTCATCGCGGATTCTGCCGGAGTCCGGAATACGCCTTGCACATTCGCATTCGAGAGGAAACCTGCATGAACGGTGCTGTCGCGCCTGATGGTCGGAAATGGGAGGCGACGGACAAGGGTGTCCACCTTCGGGGAAGACGCACTCGAAACACCTGGCCGGAGATCGCGCTACGCCGTGCCGTTCATGGACTTGGGCTCAGATTCCGTCTGCATCCGCAGGTCGTTCCCCGCTGCACTCCCGATTTCGTGCTCCCACGTTGGAGGCTGGCGGTGTTTGTGGACGGTTGTTTCTGGCATGGCTGTCCCGACCATTCCCCCGCCGAGTTCAGGGGGCCGAACGCCGGTCGGTGGCGTCAGAAGATCGAAACGAATCAGGCCAGGGACCGGCGTAACGACTTCCTTCTGGAGGAGGCCGGATGGCGTGTGCTTCGTGTCTGGGAGTGCGAGATCAAGCGTGACGTGCAGGTCGCGGCCGAGCGTGTGGCCCGCGAAGCCAGAGGGGTTGAGAAATTCTCCGGCTGAGGCTTCTACCAGAGGGTTGCGGTGCCCGGGCGTTCCTGGAGGGCGAAGGTACACGTTCTTGACAACGGGCAGGTGCCGCAGAGTGGCTCGTTCGGAAGGCACGTTGTCAGACCGAGCACGCGGAGCGCGGCCATGCGAAGTGGCGCGGTCTTTCCTCCACCGATCAGTCGTGCGATGTCCACGCGGCCGTCGGTGAGTCGGTTGGTCTTGTCGGAGTCGCTGCCCGAGACTCTGGCCGCCACGCGGAGGGACAGCTGTGACGTGAGCATGAGGTCGTGGTCACTGAGCAGCGTGAGCAGGGCCTCCTCTGCCGGATGTAGTGCGAGTGTCTCCGCCAGAGCGGCGGGATCTCTCCACACGTTCTGCTTCGTGGTCAGAGCCGACAGGCGTTCCAGGCGTTGCGCGACCTTGGGGTCGTCGATCGCCTCGACGAGCGCGCGGTACTCCTTCTGGGTGAGCTTTTCCAGTCCCCTGAGAGGGTGCAGGGCGGGAGCCATGTGCCGGATGTCGGTTCGGCCACCGCGGCTGAGCAGGGTCACGACGGCGGCCACGGTCGCCGTCATGTCCGGTCCGGGGAAGCAGAACCAGTTCGCTCCTTCCCTCTGCCCGGTGGCCCACTCCGACAGCTGCCTGTGGATGAGTGCCCATCGGTTCGGGGAGGAGAACAGCTCTTCCTGGTGGGTGTTGTCCGGGGTGATTGCTTGGGCTGCAAACCTGCCCAGTTCTGGTGGTACAGCGTTGCCTATCTGGCGGAACGCGTCACTTCGGGTGCCGGCGAAGCGGAAGTGGTCGGGAAAGGTCTGGATCCGGGCAGCCTCACGGACGGTGATCGTTCGGTGCTGCTCGGGGTGGATGTACCAGTAGCCGTCCTTGGCGATGTGGGCGGTGATGGAGCGGCTGAGGTCGTTCCAGTCGAGTCGCTTGTACTTGTCGTCAAAGGTTTCCGCGCTGTAGCGGCGCAGTTCCGCGGGGATGGCCGAGTACAGGGTCCTGTGGTCCATCAGCTTGAAAACTTCTAGGTCGTCGGGCCGGACCGGTCTGGTCATGTGGTCCCAGATGTAGCAGCTGTCTTCCTCTGCGCGCATCCGTTGGGCGAATTCGGAGGTGGGGGTCCCTCCACGGTACGGCAGGCGCCGATCGCCGACGGGATCGTCCTCGGGCAGGACCGGAAGGTCTCCGATCGCGTCACGAACGGTGACCTTCTTCTGGGGAGCAGGCCAGGGAAACTCGTGGTGGTCGTTCCGGGCAAGGACGATGAGACGCTTCCGGTGTTGAGGAACTCCGTACTTCCACGCGTCGACCAGGCGGACGTCCGTGTGGTAACCCACGTTCTCCAGGTTCTCGACGATCTCACGTACGACGCGGAAATCGTCGCCCAACGCCATGTCTGGCACGTTCTCCATCAGTACGGCACGTGGCTTGACCGCCAGGACGACATCGAGGAAGGCGCGCCAGAGCTCTTTGCGTGCATCGTGCGGGTCGCGTCCGGAGTGCTCGACGAGACTGTGGATCTTGCTGCGTCCGGCTCGGCTGAACGGTTGACACGGAGGGCCGCCTGCCACAAGATCGATCTTCGTCTGCTTGAGCAGCTGGATGAGTTTCGTTCGCGCCTCGATGTCGGAGAGGTCGACATTGAGAGATAGGCCTGGGAAGTTCGCCCTGTGGGTTTCGACGGCACGCCTGTCGTGGTCGACTGCGGTGACCACGGTCCAACCGGCCTGTTCCAGCCCCAGGCTCAGACCACCTGCGCCGGAGAAAAGATCAACAGCCAGTCGACCTCCGTCGGCCAGTTTCTCCTCGCACCATTCGGTGAATTTGTCCTCGGTGCACGCGTCGGACGGAACGGGGAGACTGAGGATCTCGCTGCGATGCAGCTTCACCCCGTAGAACGACACCCGACCTCCTTGTGCTGTGCTCCCCGAAGACCACCAAGAGAACACAGACTCTCCGGTCGCGGCAAGCATTCTTGCGTACCAGACGGCTCTTTCGTCTCCCGAAACGTCATGAAGTTCAGAACGTACCGGACGTGTTACGAAGATCCAAACTGTCTCTCCGGACGGACATCTTAGTGGCCGCTTCGCATCCGAACCCGACCGTTTTCGCGAACTGTTGTCGGGTTGGTAAGTTTCAGACTCCGACCCAGTCGATGTCCTGAACCGCCTTCCAGCAGTCAACCTTCTTGCACCATTCAGTGACGTTTCCGGACCCTGGGGCGTCGAGCAGTACGTCACGAACGAGCCCGCTCAGGCTTCCGACCGCGCGCAGGGTCTCCGGCACCAGCCGCTGTGCCCGCCAGACCGAGTTCAGGGTGGCCTCCATGTCCATCTCCTGGACCAGCCGGGAGACCGTGTAGGTCGTGACATTGGCGAGGTAACCTGCTCCCGGATTGAGACGCATGATCTCCTTGCGTGCCTGCGAGAAGAAGATGGATTTCGCCACCAGGTCACGGAAGTACTGGTCGTCAGGCAAGCTGTCCCGCCTGGCGACGATGTTGATCGTCCACTCGTGGAAGCACTTCTGGGCACCCAGGCTTACGGTGTGCGGCTCCTGCTGGAAGGTCATGTCGAATTTCGCGGCGTCGGTCTTGGTGAACTTCTGGATCCGGGGGTTCTCCTTGTCGAAGGCCCTCTGCTGAGCCTTCGAAACCAGCCGGGCACGTTCCACCTGGTACTGTCCGCGCACCCGCTCGTAGAACCAGTGACTCTCGTGCTGGGCTCCGTCAACCGCCGGCGCCCAGATCCTGCGGGAAAGACGCTCCAGCTCCACGTGGAAGGGACTGTTGGACTGGAAGTCCGCCTCGTTGATGGTGTTCTGCGAGTTGGCGTAAAGGGAGATCCTCGGAACCAGCTCGTCGAGCAGCTCGGGCTCCACCACCGTGATTTTGGCGGGGACCTGGATCATGCTGAGATCTGCGTTGTCACGCTTGGCCGCGTGGTGGAGCGAGGCCGTTGTCTGTCCACCGTTGACGATCTGGACGTCGTGGAGCTGTGCGAGGGCGTCGCCTGTCTCGGTGAGGGCGACGCCGGTGGCGGTCACCGAGATGCCGTTGTTGTAGGCGAGGAACCGCCCAGGGGTCGCCCTGATGGTGTCGTTGAGTCCTTTGTTGACCTTGCCGCGCGCCTGGAGGAAGGCGCGGATGTTCCGCTGCAGGAGTTTGGCGCCGTGCTGTTCGTACATGTCGGCAAGAAGTCGGCCGGGAATGACCGTCAGAAAGCAGCGGTGATCATCGTCGGAGCCGACGACGGCAAGGTACGGAAGGGGGCCGCCCAGGGACTCGAAGTCGATGGTGATCGGTTCTTCGTGCCGACCGGAGGTGGCGAGTTTGCGGAGCCTCTCGATGTCCCAGAGATGCTGGACCACCGGGATGTCGCCGAGGCTCTCCTCCGGGAGGCCGTCCAGTGTCGTACGGCCGTCCGTGAAGAGAAAGATTCTGATCTTGCCGAATTCCGACCAGTTCATGTGGACGGTCTGGGCCATGTCGTACTCGGGTGTGGACTCCTCCATGTGCAGGTGGTAGCCGTCCCTACAGCTCGTCGCGAAGTTCAGCGCCCACTTCAGTCGCTTGAGCACCTGGTCGCGAGGCAGGGTCTGTCCGGAGTTGCCGTAGCTCGCGACAACGAGGTCGAGGACGCGCCCGTCGTCGCTGATGTGGTAGCCGGCGACCTCCATGCGGCTCCGGCCCGAGGGGGCGACGAAGTAGCAGATACGGAGGTCCTCCAGAGTCCCGTCCTCAACGAGGTACTCCTGGACTACCTGAACGAAGACATCTCGTCTGAGCCAGCCGGAGTCGTTTCCCAACCGTTCTTCGACTGCCTGCTCAAGATGAATCGCGAATTCCTCGGCGGTCTCCCCTTCCACGGTTACTCCTCTGCTTTACCGCCGGATTTCGCCGACTCCCGTACGGTCTCTTCGTCCACAGCGTGGGATCCGCATGTGGACAGGTCGACAAGATATGACACACCGGACACTCCTGCTGGCAGGTCGGCTGGAACCATTCGCGGAAACCTCGCATTCACCGCAAATGACTGCCTTCGGACGAGGACGTAACGGTCATTTACGTACTGGTTCCGATGAGCGTCCAACCAGCCCGCCTCCAGGAGACAGTTCTCGAAGCAGGTGAGTTCGGGGCCGACCTGCGGGTTCTCCCGGAGGTCATCAACGAGTTCTCCAAGCGAAGTGCCGTCCGGGGAGGTGTCGACGACCTGGTGGACAAGAAACAGCTGGTCCAGCTCCGTCGAGTCGAGCTGGTGTTCGTTGTTGATGCGGCAGCGCTGAGGATCCCGCCGGGAGACCGTTTTGACCTCAGCGGCTGTGGACTGGTGCAGAAAGTCCTGAGGCCCTCCGGACGGTCCCAACCAGGAGCGCACCGCGGCCGGTCCAAGCGACGGCAACATCACCTCTCGAAGCACCAGCAGCTCGCCGTACAGACCCATCCGGGACTCGGGCGCCATACCAGTGAGAAGGCCTCGGCCGAGCATGCGACGCCAGGCGTGAAGACGCCGGACCAAGGCGGTGGTCGGTGCGCTCGCAGGAAGGTTCAGCTGTCGTAGAAGGTCTGCGAGAAGCGTGCAGAAGAGCAGTCGGTCGGTCTCAGGACTGGCAACGATCTCAACCGTTCCGTCTCTGGTCCGACAGGTGAGGCCGGCGGCGAGAAGGAGGTCCCGGTCCTCGATCTGTTCGTCGCTGTGAACAAGAAGCGCCCAGTCACGGTCGGGAAACCTCACTTCCGTGAAGACGTCCAGGTCGGATCCCGGGAGAAGCCGCCTTCGGACGGCCCCGTGACCGGGACCGCCGCCCTCTTCGGCAGCACGGAACGACTCTTCGAGCTGCTCGGGTGAACCCGTCACTGATCCTCGTCCTCCTCGACGGCCCTCAACAGGCCTTCGAGGAAGATCTCGTTGACGCGGTAACGGACTTTCTCGGCATGTACCGACTGTGGAAAGGCGACCGCGTAGCCGACAACGGGGATGCCCTCCTTCGGTACCTCGATCTCCGAGAGGACAGGATCGATCGGATAGATCAGGAGCAGCCCTTCGGCGGGATCTCTCAACATGCGGAGGAACTCTCCGCTCGCTCGGGCAGGTGTCTTCCCCTTTCCTCTTTTCCGGAATTTCTCAACGGTCAGGTCGAAGGCTTGCTTCATCACGGCCGGGGACAGGCCCAGCGCCTCGTGAGCGGGGCTGACGAGGACGCCGACCTCGAACTCTCCGTCCCGCATGCGGGGGTGCGCGCCGATCGGGGTGCGCTTGACCAGCGGAATGTCGGCACCGTGTGTGGTGAGACGGGCGGTCGAGCTGCCGCCCGTGACCGCCACCGTCCAACGGATCAGTTCGTCCCTGTCCATCTGGGCACGGATGTAGCTGACGAGGTTCTCGGGGTTCGCCGTGAGGACTCTCGGCGACACATCGAATCCTTCGAGGAAGTCCAGCACGACCTGCGCTGGAACGTCCTGGCGGAAGAGGCCGCGTCCTGCGCCGTTGAGCTGCTGCTCAGGGACCACCGGCATGGGGACGATCTTCTTCAGGAGTTCTTCCAGACGCGCGTTGTTTCTGGTCAGAGCGTGTTCGTCGGTCCGAATGACCAGGCTCTCGGCCCTTTCGGCCGAGAAACTCACGGACATGCTGGCCGTGGATCGCATCTTGGCGGCCGCGGTTACGCGTAGGTTCCCAACGCCGTCGAGAACCCGCATGCCCACGTGCTTCGGTGTCTGGCCCGCCTGGGCGACAGCACTCGTCAGGTCCATCAGCTCGCGGTTCGCGCGGGTGATGTGAACGTAGTAGCTGACGAGTTCCTGCGTCGTGTAGAGCCGCGTGACATCCAGATAGTCCGGTCTGTAGCCGAACCAGCGCCCCATCTGCAGGAGAGTGTCGTACATCCTTGACGCCCGCAGGTAGTACGAGACCGACAGCCCCTCCAGGGTCAGCCCTCGCGAGAGCTTGTCGCCGCCCACTGCGACCACCGTGATGGGAGTGGTCGACTGGTAGTCGAGCACGTCCGTCGCACTGCCGTTGATGCGGCGCACGCCGGAGGCAGTATCCCCGAGAACCTGGGGGATGATCTGCTGGAGGCTGCTCCACGAGATGGGCGGTCCCACCATCGCGCTCACGTCGTCACGGCCGGCCAGTGCGGTGTAGGTGGGGGTGAAGTCCGCTTCCCAGAGGTTCTTCAGGCGTTCCCGTACCACGACGCCGGACTGTCCGAAGTCGCCCCACGAGTCGGCCATCGCCTGGAGATGCTGTTCGATCTGCCGGGCGACCGCGGCCTGAACCTCGGTGTACCGGGTGACGTGGACCAGCATGGTGCTGTGCCCGCCCGCGGTGTCGTGGTCGCGGGTTCGGACACGCCGTACGGCAGTCGACAGTACGAACGCGTCCAGCGCCTCCACGAGGGAAGGGGGCAGTGGGCCATGAGGTCTGAAACTCTTGTGGTGCGTGTCCGGCAGCCAGCCGCTGTAGTCGTCGAGCTCCCTGATGATCGGTAGAGGTTCCCGGATTTCCGCCGCGGTGGGGTCCTCCAGTCCGAACACGACCTCGGGGCCGCAGTAGTTCGAAGGAGGTTCCAGCGCGACCATGAAGCTGCGCGGGAACAGGTCCTCTCTGAGTTCCGGATGGTCGGTGGTGTCCGAAATGAAGATGTTGGCGAACGGCGTCGCGGTGTAGGCGAGGTAGGTGCGCTTCTCGAACAGCTCCAGCAGGCCACGGATCGCCTTGTTGATGGCCGTGGGGTCGTGGTCCGGATCGCTCTGGGTTCGCCCATTGGTCGGCCGCTTGGTGTCCACCGAGGCGTAGTCGGCTTCGTCGTCGATCAGCAACAGGGGGGCGTTGGTGATCAGGCGGGAGCCGTCCGGTTGAAGCTCCGCAAAGTTTCCCAGCCAGGCCTTCAGGTTGTTCAGGATGCGGGCGTTCTTCTTGGCGACCACGAGGATGCGTGTTTCGGGCACGTTCACGGCCGACCCCTGGAACTGGGCGGCGGTGAAGTCGCTGTCGCGGGTGGTCACTGCCTGACACGTCGCGGCGGGAGATTTCAGCCCGAGGGCACCCACCCCGATCTTTTTTGAGCTTTCGGCGTCGGGGTCCCGCGTGAACTTGGTGTTGAAGCCCAGGAACTCCTTGTCGAGACGTGCCTGGGTTTGGTGGCGCAGACTCTCGTGCTGGCTGGTGAGGACCACGACGACTCGGTATCCACTGTCCACGGCCTTGCAGATCACGCCCGTGTAGTTCGCGGTCTTACCGGACTGGACCTGGCCGTAGACCATGCCGTAGGTCTTCCAGGAGCCTGACCGGGCGGGATTCTCCATCAGGCCGAGAATCTGATCGGTTGTCTCGTCCAGTGCCTCGACGGCACTGGACTTCCACCCCTTGCGCAGCAGGGTGACGTAGCGGTTCCAGTAGGCGAAGTCGATCTTTCCTCGGCGGCCCTCCAGCCACGGTTCGTGCTCTCCGGGGTCGCTGACCACGATCGCCTGTGGCACCCAGACGTCGAACTCGAACTCGAGCTGTAGCGCTACCTTGTCGACCGAAACGGAGCCAACCGAAGTGTTCAACATCTCGCTCGCCTGTTTGGCGATCTCCCGGAGTCGTGCAGGTGTCCGCTCGTGCTTGTCCAGGCCGAGCACTATCTGCTTGGCTATGGTCAGCGCCATATCCGTAGGGTCGAACATGGTCAGTTCTCCTTGGACGTCTCTGACTCGACGATCTCCTGAACGAGACCGGGATACTTGCTGAAGGGCTCTGCCTTCGCGAGCGCCTTCATCAGAACAAGTCGTGTTTCGGGATCGGCGGGCAGCCCGGTCAGCATCGAGCGGAACAGGGCCAGAATCTCTTCGATGTCCGGAGCCTGCTCGGTCACGGTCTCCTCTGCTTCGGCAGAGGTGGCGATTTCCTGAGCGACGAGACTCACAGGAAACGTGGTTTCGATCATTCGGAGCACGCCTTCGATGGCGTTCCCGCCGGGGCCGGAGATCGCGGCGGCCACCAGTGGGTGACTGCGGTTCACGGTGTACTCCGAGGTCCCGAGCCGACGCACCCGCTGCCAGACCACCTGAAGATCTCTCTGCTCGCGAGAGCCCGGGGTCGGTGTCCCGCGGTGGGTGAAGACCCGTTCGGAGCGTGCACGGAGATCCTTCGCGATCTCCACGATGCGCGCCTCCAGAACGGACGGCGGACGAACGGTGGACTTTCTGACGTCCACCTCCCACGAGAGGTCGGCACCGGGGGAGATCTCGACCGACAGCCTGGCCAGCCTGGTGGGCTGGGAGTTGTGCATACCTGACAGTCCGAGCCAGCCTCCGGCCACCACCAGGCGGTCTCCTCGGTACACGTAGAACCCCTGGCGGGCCAACATCCCACCGGGGCCGGAAGCCAGGGCGGCGTCCTGCTTGGTCAGGCGTGAGGGGTGAGGGAGGACCACGGGATTCAGTCGAACCCTGTGGCCGTGGTGGTCAAGGTCTTCCACACCCCGGTCCTGGGTGGCCGGATGCCTTCGAAGATACGGATCCATGGCGGTCAGCTGGCGGCCGCCGACGTGAAGCTCCAGCCGGCCACGTTCGATGAACCGGTGGAACAGCAGCGACAGTTCCCTGCCTGCCTCGTTGATGCGACGGGGGAGGGAGGGGCCCTCTCCGAGCTTGTCGGTGTTCCTCCACAGGACCAACGTCCCCTGGCCGGTGAACTCCAGCCGGTCGGCGATCTTCCGCGCCTCGTCGTCGAGTTCGGTGATGACTCGCCACTGACGGTGAAGGGTCACGTGGTCGATGTCCCAGGTGCGTGTCGACAGGATGCCACTGGCATCTCTGGTGAGGACTGTCAGTTTCCTGGCCTGGGAGAGAGAGGCTGTCTTCAGTCCCAGACCGAACCGGCCCAGATCTCCGGCTGCCCGCTCGGCATTGGGATTCCGGGCGAAGCGCATGGCCGTACGGAGTTCTTCCTCGCTCATGCCGCGACCGTCGTCCATTACGGCGACCCAGGCAGAGCCCCGGTCCGAGGAGTATGTCGTCCGAACGGTTCGCGCTCCTGCGGCGATGCTGTTGTCGACCAGGTCTGCGAGCGCTGTCGGCAGGTCATAGCCGAAGGCACGCAGCGACTCGATGAGATCTTCGGCGCACGGGTCGAGGAGTTCCCCGTCTGGCTCAGATGACGTCATCCTTCGCTCTGGTCCTCCTCGCACGCTCACCACTAACAAGAGGCTAGGCGAGAGTACTGGCATTTAACGGCCTGTCGCCTTTGGTGATCAGACCGTTACTTTTCGGTTAGGTCTTCTGGGCGCAGCTAAAGGTCACGGGAACATGTGCGATTTCCCGCCGGCCGGCTTAGACAGGAACGTGAACGGCTCTCTGGAAATGGCCGGATGTCCAACCGGGCAGGTGGCGAGACGCGGACTCCCGATTCGATCCGAGAGGCGGCATGTGGTGCATGCGTGTGATGACGTTCCCCTGACCAGTCGATTCTTGCCCTCGCGCGTGCCTACGCCCACGGATGGAAAAATTGCGAGGAGAAAGCTGGCGATCTGTACTTTTTGTTCTATTTGCGGAGCCCTGTGTGTTATGAGCTAGCCTCGGGGTCAGGTGTTGGGTGCGAACATCCGATTCGTGCAGTTCGTAGCTCGCGCATCCTGTCATGGCAGTTTTGTCGTTCCTGGGACGTTGGACTCCTGCGACGCTGTGGTCGAACCGGATCGGCTCGAGATGCTCGGCTGCGAGTTGCTCTAGACGCGGAGACTCCCACTCTTCGGTGTGAGTACCTTCCTGAAGGCCGTCAGAAAATTCGACCGATCGGCACAGGTGAGCTTGATCCAGTTTGACGGACAGTTGCGATGCAGGGTTCGTCGCAGGAGGAGCCGCGATGGTCTGATGCCACACCGGTCAGGCATGGTTGTGATGTGTTGTCTGCGGTAAGGTAATGATCACCTTGCTGCGGCTCATCAGCCTTACCCGCTTACCGCCGCAGCGCCTGCTTCGCTTCTCCGGAAGCGCAAAGTAAGGAGTCTGCTCAATGAGCAAGACTGCATACATCTACGTTCCCCGTAACTCGATCACCAACTTCACGATCGGGATTGACAACGGCATCTGGGGATGGCACTCGGCCACCCTAGACAAGGCAGGCGGCCGAGAGATCGTCGCCTCCCTTGAGATAGGCGACTACCTCCTGTTTGGGCATCGCGGTCCCAACAGCCGCGTCGCCGCGAACGGATGGCGCGACGCGCACCTGCAGCGGGTCGTTGTCGGTCAGATCACCCGGCCATTGTACACCGACGCTTCACAGGTCTGGCCTGATGGCGTCTATCCGGAGCGGGTGGACGTCGACATTCTCAGCGATGACACCGACGTGACCGGAGCCATGCTGGCGGCCGACGCCATGGAAGCACTCCGGATGTCGGCCAACAAACAGGGAACCGCTGTTCTCAGCAGTTCGGACGCTGTGCTGGCACTCGCGGCAACGCGTCAGGAGACCGACCCGCAGGATGCCTCGAAGCCCGGTGAGCCATTGACGATCGACGGCTCCACAGACGTGGTCAGGATAATGCTCGGCCGGCGGGAACAGCACAAGCTACGCGGCGCGAAGTTCGGTAAGCGGACCCTGCTGACCTGCGCGTTGTGTGGGCGCACTCTGCCCCGACCATTAGTGCGCCTGGCACATATCAAGCTTCGCTCGCGCGCCACCTACACCGAGCGGCTGGACCTGAACAATGTGATGGTCGCCTGCCTGGCAGGTTGCGACGCCCTGTTCGAGTGCGGCTACGTCTACGTCGACAGCGAGGGGTTCATCCGCTCGTCGGTTCCGGAGAGCGACCTGTCGGACGTGGGGAAGCTCACCCGCGAGCTGGCCGGTCGGCGATGTGTCGAGCACAACGCCGACAGCGACAAGTACTTCGCATTCCATCGGGCCGAGGCCGTCAAGGGGTTCCCCCCTCTCTCCTAGCTGGTTGTGCGGTAGTCGCCTGTACGGATCTGCCCCACGTCCCTGGTGGGGATTCCCCTGTCTTCGGTCGTCTGAGGGACCACCCATGCTTATGCCTTTGTCGCGTTGGCAACGCGCGTTCATCGTCGCCGTCCTTGTCCTACCGATGTTAGTGATCATCGTGCTGTCCTTGCCGGTGTGGCTCTGTCTGCCGTTCCGGCAGGCGGGACGGGCGTTCATCTTGGACCTGGTCCGGGAGTTCACGAAGTGGATCAAGGCGGCCAAAGGCGAGTAGAGCCGCAGAAGGCCATCGCGCGGTACCGCCTGAACCGCGCGAGGCCACAACATCCCGCTGTGCCGCTTGCGGACGACGGGAACGAGCCTCTCGACCAGCGAGCTATGAGGCTCGTGTACGGTGCGTCACTCAGCGAGGACGACTCCAGCGGTCGTTACTCCGGTAGGACGGGCACGCCGAGTCTGGCGAACAGGCGGTTGGTGGTGAGGTCCTCGGAGTACAGGACGGCGCCGCGCATGCCGCGGGTGGCCAGGACCCGGTAGGTGTTGCGCACGAGCTGGTGGAAGCGGGGGGCACCGTTGACTGCGTCGTCCTCGTTGGCTCTGCGGTCGGATCTCCAGCCCTGTTCGGTCCAGGTCAGGTCTTTTCCGAAGATGACGCCCGCGTAGTCGTATTCGAATCCTTGGGCTGTGTAGATGCAGCCGACCTGGCCGAAGCCGGCCGGGTCGGTGGCCCACAGGCTGGAGGGGGGAACACCGTTGACCGTACGGTCGGCCTTGGAGTTCCAGGGGCGGTGCCAGTCGTCGATCTTGATGTCGTTGACCAGGGCGCCGTTGGGCTGGGGTTCGCTCCAGGGCCAGCAGAAGCCGGCTGCGATGCGAGCGGTGTGTCCCTGGGTCAGCCTGGTCCGCAGGAAGTTCTCCATCACGGCGGGGGTGCGGGCCACGTACAGCTCGAACGTGTCCAGCGGCAGCCACCGCTGCGGACCCTGCTGCGAGCCCAGGCCCAGAAGGTTCTCGATCCAGGTGACGTATTCGGGGCAGCCGCCGCAGCGGAACTGGTGACGCAGGTCGATCTGGTGGACCTTCACTCCCATCGCCGTGGCGGTGTCGTGGATGAGTTGGACGGAGCCCACCTCGCCGCGGCGGACCAGCTGGTGTTCGTCCAGCAGGAACACCGGGACCTGTGCGGCGTTGATCAGCTCCTGCACCTGGGGTGGTGCCTGTCGGTTGTCGTCGTACCCGTTGCGGGTGTCGCGTTTGCGGGAGGTCTCGCGCAGCCGATGGGCCTCATCGCACAGCAGGACGTCCAGGTCGTTGGTGGTGGCGTGGGTGTAGCTGTTGAAGTAGGAGAAACTGCGCCGTGCCCGTTGGTCGACCTTCTGGACGTTGTCACGCAGGGTCTGGGTGAAGGATTTGCTGCCGGTGGCGTGCACGGCGCGCACACCGTGGCGGTTCAGGGCGCCCAACAGCTCGACGGCGATCACGCTCTTGCCGGTGCCGGGACCGCCCACGATCACGACGGCCTCCTTGGGGGCGCCCTGTTTGCTTCTGGTGACCGCGCCTCGCACGTAGTCGTAGGCTTCCCGCTGCTCATCCAGCAGCGGGAAGACCGACCGGCGGCAGACGCTCTCGCTGACCACCGCCATCAGGCCTCCGGTCGGCAGCACCGGAGCCTCCAGGAGCTCCTGGGTGTAGTGGCCCGCCTTCTCGGGGGCCAGGGCGGTGCGAAGAGCGCGTTTGAACTGCTCGCGGTGATCCTTGCCGTACATCCGCGCATAGATGGGATCGCACTGCAGGCCCATGGCGGAGGGCCGGATCGTCGCCAGGGTCTCACCGGTGGCGTTGTGCATGTTGACAATGCAGGAGACCTCGGCCGACTGCTTCAGCAGGGGGATGTAGTCGATCAGGACCTGGCGGTAGTCCCAGACCTGCCTGACCGGATGCAGCCGCGGGTTGCTGCTGGGTGCCCCGGGAGCGTGCACCATCTGCGAGCCCGGATCCGGCCGCACCCACTCCCACTGCTTGTTCTCCAGCACGACCACCGACATCCGTCCTTTGCCCGGATGGGACCCGACCAGCACCAGGTCCATGCGCACGTCGGTGATCGGAATCTTGAACTCCACCAGCACCTGCACCTCGGCCAAGCCCGCCTCCAGCAGCAACTCGACGACCGTCGGGATGCTGTTGCGCCAGGATTCGACCTCCCTGTCGTCCAACCTGCCGCCGATCAGTTCATCGAAGCTCCGCCTGAGCTCCCTGATGAGATGCCCTGCGGAGATGACGTTGGCGAGGTCACCGGCGGTTGCCCGGTACAGACAGCGTGAGGCCACGAAAGCCGCTCCTTCACAAAGTGGCGCCATCCAGACGGAGGTGATGCGTGGTGTGAGACGTACCGTAACGCTGTCTACCGACAATTGTCGGTTTACGTCATCTCCTGTTGCGGGTATCGATTGCGAGTTCTAATGACGGCAGGGGCAGTAAAGTCGGCACCTGTGGCGACAGAACTTGAGGAACTCGCTGGGCGTCTTCGCAGGTTCGGTGCGGAGCGTGAATGGGAGAAGTTCCATACCCCGAAGAATCTGGCGATGGCCTTGGCCGGCGAAGCAGGAGAGCTGCTGGCTGAGTTCCAGTGGTTGACTCCCGAGGAGTCCCGGCGCCCAGACCCTGAGACCCTGGGCCGGATCCGTGGAGAGCTGGCTGATGTGCTGAACTACCTCGTGCAACTCGCGGACGCCCTTGAGGTCGACCTGATGGAAGCCGCCTACGACAAGATCGACGTATCCGAACGACGGTACGCCTCTGACGTATACCGAGGTTCAGCGCGCAGGGCACCCCCACTGTCCTCCTGAAATAAATCTATAATTCAAGTAATGGAGTTGGTCGGAGTTAAAAATGCGAAAAAAGGCGCAGGTGTGAGCCAATTTATCTCTGATGGGATTCCGGAAATTATCCTCCTGAGTGGCTGTGGGTCGCCCAAAGCATCTTGAATAAAAACCCAGCAGGCCGACGTCCGGCTTACGGATGCCTTCGAGCCCGGAGAGGGCGTAGGCGTCGACGGCCTCGGCCAGCCCAGTCCGCTGGGTCTTGCCGAGTTGATTGTCCGCCGTTCCGTTGGTGACGACGGCCACCTTCCAGCCGAATGCGCGGAGCTGGAACAGCCCGTCCATCACCTCGAGACGGCAGCGAACGAGTTACGACATGCGCTGGCGGTAGCGGCTCCGCAAGGACAAAGTGTTCCCGCACCTTGGTGAAGAAGATCTCTCGATAGGGATACCCAGCCTGGTCCAATGCTGTAAGCCAGTCGATTGTCGCGGGGCCGGGGTCGTGTTCGTCAGTGAACTCCCTTGCCCGGAGCTGGAATGCCTTATCTAGGTTGATGAGCGTGTTGTTCAGGTCAAACAGGACAAGGCGCTGCAGGCCGTCACCTTATCTGCGGGCCAGCGTGCCACCTCGTCTGAGCGGCGCGAACCCCGGGTAATTCGGTGACAAGCCGACCCGTAGCGCAGGGCCGCCAGGCCCGAGCACGGAAGCGGCGCGCCAGACCGAGACTCACGGAAGAGGCGGCAGCAACGTGTCACAGGAGCCGTCGGCGTGTGACCATGCGTCAGAGCTGGATGCCAGGGTCGGCGACCGAAGAGGTTATAGATCGAGGCCCGATGATTCTCCGGACCAGATGAGTCCACAATGTACTCATGGCTGAGCGTTGGGACGAGACGTGGCACAGACTGCTTATGTGGACATCTGGCCAGGCTCCATCGGAGCGCCTAGCCGCACAGGTGATGCTGCATGAAGGCTTTGAAAGACTCGATCCCAGTCATCCACTAGGTGGTCCCGACGGCACGATGGACGCTTCCATGCAGCGCGGGGGCGAGAAGTGGATCATGGCCGTCTATTTCCCGCGCGGTCAGCGGCCATTCGCAAAAATAAAAAGTAAATTCAAGTCAGATATTGCTGGAGCACTGAAGAATGGTGCATGCGGCGTGGCTTTTGTAACGAATCAAGAGCTGACGTTGTCGGAACGTCAAGATTTGCTCGACAACACACAGGTGCCATGCGAGATCTACCATATCGAGCGACTGATAGCAATCCTCGACCAACCATCCATGGAAAGAGTCAGGGCTCAGTTTCTTGGAATTGGCAACATCGAAAATGTCGCGCAGTCCAGGTCGGCGGCTACTCTATATCTCCAGGCTA
Organism: Streptosporangium sp. NPDC002607; assembly: GCF_053592655.1. Lineage (NCBI taxonomy): Bacteria > Bacillati > Actinomycetota > Actinomycetes > Streptosporangiales > Streptosporangiaceae > Streptosporangium > Streptosporangium sp. NPDC002607. The sequence goes on along the minus strand of NZ_JBSFWD010000010.1, from coordinate 101,191 downwards.
TTCCTCTTCTCGCCAATAACGACGTACAAGTACGTTCAGGGGCCTTGGAAATGCTGGAACAAGTCGGCGAGAACTCGACCGTCATGAGGCGCAACGTCATCTCCACACTGTGCCGCTACCTGAGAAATGATAGCCGACGGCGAGACGTGGATGACGCGCACATCCTGGCACAAGGCATTATCGCTCGCCACATCACCTGGCCTGACCGAAAGCATAGGCAAGAACCGCCCCCCGCCTTCTGGGAGGGTATGAAGATCGACCTGCAAGAGGCGCTGCTGAAGAACCTCGATTTGAGCCATGCACACGTCACGTCGGCGAGCTTCAAGAACGCGGAGTTCATCGGTGACACATGGCTGAGTGACAGTTTTATCGAAGAAGATGTGTCCTTTGACGGCGCACAGCTTAACGGCGACTTCTACTTCTCGGGAAGCGAAATACACGGAGCCGCCTCCTTCTCAGGCGCATCATTTCGCGGTGCATCCTATTTCGGCAGGTCCGTTTTCACGTACGACGCACACTATATAGATTGCCGCTTCGTCAAGCATGCCAGCTTCGTGTCCTGCGACTTTCGCGGCGCACTGTCGTTCCATGGCTCGTCGTTTCTGTGTTCCGCCGACTTCACCTCTTTGAAGGTGGCCTGGGATGCGATATTCGCGCACGTGGATTTTAAGGACACAACCTTCGAATTGGCGGAGTTTGGCGACCTCGTCAAATTCTCGGATGTGCGGGCCCCTGAGGAGGACCTTAATCTTAGCGGGGCCAGGGTCGCGGTAAAGTTACTGACGAATATCTGGCCCAAGGGCTGGCAGGAACTTCCAGAAGGCGGTGGGATGGCCTCGGTCGTACGGATCCCTGAAGGGCACGAGCGGGAGTTCATCGCCTTGCAGAAGAAGCTACGAATTAAGCATATGCTCGACAAGGATGGTCAGGCCGGCGCGACCGCCGACGGCTATGCCTGATCGCCAGCATGCCCCTCTCATCATTGCCGCTCGGTAACCTAGTGCGACGTTTCTTAAAGCATGTAGGTAAAACGGCGTCGGCATCGGCGTTGACGAGGGCGTGGAGCTGGACGGCCCCAGGCCCACGGGGGCACGGGCGTTGAGCTGGGCGGTTGCCACGGCGGTGGCGTAAGCGATCTCTTCGGGATCGGCGGCGCTGCCTTGATCTCCTCGAACCCCATCCGGGACCGCTGATCCTGCCTGGACCGGTACTGGCGGAAGTCTGCTGGCTGCTGGAGTCACGGATAGGACCGGCCGCAGAGGCCGACTTCCTTCAGTCCATCGTGGACGGTGAGTTGGCCATGGAGCCACATTCGCGGTCTCATCGACGGTGTCGGTGAAACCGATCACGTTAGAACATCGAGATCTGATCCGCCATGACGACTGACCTGCGGTGATCTCCTAGAAGGCACTCTGAGCTGGGCTTTTAGCGTTCACTGGTTCTCGTTGTTTCGCATTGCTTCTCGCGCCCATGTGCCCTGGATGTGCCCTGCCCTCGTAGAACTGGGTGACCTCCGACCCGTGACGTGGTCACCTGCGAAGACAGCTCGATCTCGCCGATGATCAGCGGTTACGCCTGCGAACGTCCCACATCACTTCTCACTGATTCCGATGCCCCACAGAATAGCGTACGAAACGGATATCCCAATCGGTTCGACCCATGTAAGATCGGTAGCCTTCAGTAAAGGGGAGGGTGCGTGACTGGGAGCCACAATGCCGTCTGGCAGGCTTTGTTTGCGACTCTTGACGCTATGCCTGACAACAGTAGCAGCGCCGATAAGCAGCGTCGGGGCAACCAGTTCGAGAAAGTGCTCTACATGATGTTCGCAGCGGCTGGCATGCAGCCGAGAACCCGATACAGGCCGACAGGAGAAGAGATCGACGGCTCTTTTCTTCATCATGGCAGGCCAATGCTGCTTGAAGCCAAGTGGACCAGAGACCCCGTTCCCGCATCGACGCTCTACCAATTCCGCGGCAAAGTCGACGGGAAGTTGATCGGAACGCTTGGGGTGTTCATTAGCATGGCTGGGTACTCAAATGATGCAGTCGATGCTCTTGTGGCGGGCAAGACCTTGAATCTAATCCTGTTCGATGGCAGCGACATGCGTAAGGTAGCCCGGCCTAACGGAGTCGGAATCGAGAAAGCGCTCGACTTCAAGCTCCGGGCAGCTGCAGAAGAAGGAACACCTTACGTTCCTTTGCCAGATCCAGCCGCCCAAACTCTGACATCACAAAAGCTGATTGTTATCGTTGAAGGCCACTATGATGCGCGTATCATTTCCATTCTGGCGCGTAAGTATTACGCCGAAAAAATGATCTCGGTTATTCCCGCGATGGGGCGACTCAATCTTCCGCTTGTAGCGCAAGTGCAGCTCAATCAGTTTCCCGAAGCCAAAGAGATAGTGATCATCGCTGATGGCGACGGTATGCCAGCAGAGGTCCGACTCGATCTGGAACGAGCTATTTCCCCTGCCGTCACTACCCAAGGACCAAGGATTACACTCGTTATCCTTGAACCAGATCTTGAAACTGCCCTCGGACTTATTCTGCCGGGAGAGCGTCGGCGCCCAGAGCCGCCGAAGGTTGCTGAGCGACTCCTAGAACTCGATCTATGGCGGCTCGCTGAGTCCAATCCAGAGCTTGCGCGGTTGTTTCACGCACTGAAATTACTGGAAGATTGAGCGGGCATGGTTGGATGCGTAAGTCCGTAGAGGGCTTCGGGGTGGCAGTAGACAAGGTGGGACATGCGCTTGCGGTGCTGACTCCACAGGGCGTCTACCGAATCCGGCGGCCCGAAGTACTCGCGGACCCTGGTGAAGAACACTTCACAATACGGATGAACTGACCGGTCCAGCTCGATCAACTACTCCACCGTTTCATCCCCGAGATCACACTTTTCGGCGAACTCTGCAACCCACCTTCGGGACGCCTGGTCTGGGTCGATGAGGGTGTTGCCCAGGTCGAAGAGCGCAAGCCGTTGCACAACCGCACATCCTATGGGGCCTAGTCTCTGGCACCAGCGGGGTGCGCATGCCAGCCCTGGTCGCGCGGTGGGCCGGGGTGAGGAACGAGCCCTGGACCTTCGATCGCCCTTAACCTCGTGCGGTGGCCAGCCACAGCGCGATCGGAACCTTTATCGGTGTGATGGCCCACCCCTAGCTTAGCCAGGACGGCGGGAACTTGCTGGGAAGCCGTACGACCAGGGGGATGTTCTCGGCATGCCGTAGTCGAGAGATCTCCGTGACGGTGTCCGGCGGGACAGGTGACAGGTGGCCAGCGCCCAGTTGGCATGACGAGGACCATAGGGAGCGACTCTCGCTGTCTTATTGGCGGCTTCTGCTGGCCCTCGGGTGCGCGGGGCGGTGCGTGCCCGGACCGGCCGAAGAGCCGCAGCCGGGCACGCTTGCCGCCCGGCGCGCCCGGCGGACCGCGCAGCGGGCCGCCTTTAAAGCCGTGGAGAAAGTTCTCATTCGGCTGTTCCTGACGGTGTAGACCAGGCCCTCGGCGATGAGGGCGTTGATCACCTTGCGGGCGGTGCGTCGAGCGATCCCGAACTCTTCCGCCATGCGGGGTTCGCCCGGGATGGGATAGCCGGGCTTGTAGTCGCCGGCCTGGATGCGGCGGCGGATCTCGTTGAGGACCTGCTCTGACTTGGGCTGATCAGGCCGGAAGTGGATCACACGAAAAACAATAGGAAGCGACCGGTAGCCCCAGGTCAAGAGACGTTACGGTGCGTACCGGCCGTGATGGGTAGGAAAAAGTGTTGAGGGGTAGGCAGGGGTGATGATGCCTGCCTATGCTGTGCGCGTAGTCGTCGATGAGGTCCCTGAGGTGCGTGGGCTTCGACTCGGCCGTCTGTACCCGATGCTCTCGACCTTGGGAACGTGATGAGACACGACGCGATGACCAGTACAGCAGAGGGGCGGGAGGTGACCGCGCTCTCCCCGGGCGACGTGACGCTGACCGCTGCCGAGGAACTCCGGGACACTCTGAGCCATCACGGGATCGTGGCCGATGTGCATGACGGGTACGGGTTGGCGCTCGTGTCGGTCTGGGTGGATCTGATCGTGTGGTGTCGCGGGGATCAGTTCTGGTGGCGTACCGGCTGGAACCCTCGCCAGCGTCGTCCCGTCTACGCCCGTCACCCGCTGGCCGAACCGGAGCGGGCCGCGTACCGCGTTGCCCTGCGGTATGCGGAGTTGCGGCAGTCTCACCCGCTACCGGAGCCGGAGCCTGCATCGAGGGCGGGGTATCCGTTGTGACGGCGCCTGACCGACGTGCGGGATCGCTGGTGTGGCCGCCTCGTTCGCCTGGGGTGGTTGTCGGGGGGTTGGTACGGCCTGCGCAGCATCTTCGCCTCGGGGATTGGTTGGCCTTCGAGCGCGATGACGACCAGCCGTTTCGGATCACTCCGGTCCGAGGTGACGACTACGAGCGCGAACCTCGCGGGGTCGATCTCGTGTGGGGGCACGTCACCGAACTGGAGCGCTTGGGCGGCGGCGGCCGTTGGTGGAGACCGCCGACGTTCCTACTGTCGGTGTCCTGCTCGTTTTGCCGCGATGGCTCCATCATCACCACCTTGTTCAACCAGTCCCCCGTGCTGCTGTGGCCCAGGCGCGCACAGCGGGGCGGGGTGCTCCCTTGAACGGGCGTGACGGCGTTGGCTCTGGGAGGGGTGGCGCCGTCACGCCTCACCACACCGCCCCCGGCTCAAACGGAACGGAAACGAGGACGCGCGATGCCCGGACGGAGTGCTGACCGGTTTCTGGCCTGGCCGCTGCCCGCGGTGGCCGGTGGGCCGGTGATCGAGGGGTGGCGGACTGAAAAAAGTGGCTGGGGCGTCTTCGCCGCGCACCGCGACCCCGACCGCGTACTGACCGAACAGGAGATGCTCGCCGGGCTCACCGGGCATCTGGTCGCCGAAACGGCCGAGGAACTCCTCCAGCTGGCCGACGAACAGCGCCGCATCGAGGCCCGGCTGAACGAGACACCGCCGGTGTGCCCGTACTGCGGGCGCGGTCAGGGAGACGCGCCGCTGATCGTGACAATGAACGAGTCGGTCACCGCTGAGCAATGCGCCCGCAGCTACGCCACCGAGACGGACTGCCCTCACGATGACGTGGAGTGGACCCGGCCGAACCCTCTGCCCGATGGCGCTCGCTGTCGACAGTGCGACACCTGGTGGCGGCTCGATCTGATCCCGGCGGAGGTGGAGGCTCGCCTCAAGGGCGGCACTCCTGCGGCTGAGGACAACCGGCCCACCGAAGTCGATCGTAGGCACCCATGATCTCGCGGGCTGCGGCGTCGGCTCCCAGACGGTCGGTGTGCAGACGCAGATGAAAGAATCCGGCGTCGGTGCTCGTCTCCAGGTCGGTGAGAGTCTCATCCCACGCGGTCAGCCGCTTGGGGGTGTCGACGTCGCCGCGGCTTCGGGATCGCTGTTCGGTGACCTCTCGCGGCACCCACAACAAGACGCGCAGCCAGGAATCCGGAGTTCGGCCGATTAGGCGGCGCAGGTCGTCGAGGTTGCCCATGTGCACGACGGGGACGTAGCCGGCGGCGTGGCGGTCTTCGATGCTCTGGCGGTCGATGGCGTAGACGTTGCCGTAGCGGCGGGTCTCAGCGATCAGTCGGCCCGCCTGGCGGAGCTTGTCCAGGTGCTCGGCACTGATGAACTCGTAGCCGTCGGCTCGGCCGGTGCCGACCTTGAGTTTGGGCAGCAACGTGAACCGTGCGTCCAAGCGGGTGAGGGCTGCGGTGATGGTGTCCTTGCCGCTGGCGGGCGGCCCGTAGATGACGACTCCCTGCGGGCTCACGTGAGAATCCGTTTGAGGGCTTCGCGGGTCTGGTCGGCAAGGCTGATCGCGGCGCCGAGTCGGTTGTCGATGGTGACGTGTGCGGTGGGCGGGCTGGCCTCGACGTTCAAGCCTGCGGCGTACTCGGTCCAGTTGCTCAGCTTCCACGCATCTCGGGCGGCTCCGCGGAACTCGATGTACTCGCGCATCGACTCGGGGTCGCAGCGGACCCAGATCGCCGCGACATCGATTCCCTTGGCCGCGCACCGGTTCTCCAGGCGGGCGAACCATGCCTCGTCCTTGAGTTCGGTGATGAACGGGGCCGCCAGGATGGCCGAGGTGCCGACGTTGAGGTTGTCCCACGCGGTCTCCATCAGGCACCGGTACTCCAGGGGGCGGACCTCCTTGAGATACAGGTCGGTGTGGCGGTCGTTGGGGTCGCCACCGAGAGAGACGAGGAGCCGCTCCACGATGGAGCGGGTCAGGGAGTCCTTGTCCAGGAACGCCCATCCGGTGATGTCGGACAGGAAGCGGGAGAACTCCGTCTTGCCCGATCCGGCGTACCCGCCGACCAGGGTAAGGATAGGGCGGGGGTTGCCTGCGCCGTGGCGTCGGCGCCAGGCATCGACCACCCGGCTACGAAGCAGTCCCGGCGGGGAGTCGCTGGACTCGATGCCGCCGACGGAGACCTTGGTGAACGTCTCCTCGATGACCTGGGCGGCGGCGTTGTCGGCTGCGGGATCGGCGGGCGTAGGCAAATCGGAAATCACGATTTCCGCTTTCTGTGATTCACCGGGCAGAGGGGGACGAAACCCTAGTTCGGGTTCGGTGGCCTCATAGAGCAGGCAGTAAGCGCGCCGGTAATGCGGTCCGGGGAACACGCTTCCTTGCTCATGTCCCCACAGCGTTTGGAAGTTCGCGGCGGGCACGGTCAGACCGTGGCGGCCTGCGGCCTGGCGGAGCCGTTCGCCTGCGGCCTCCAGCGTGAGGCCGTGGGCTTCGCGGTGTTCGCGCAGGCGAGAGGGGTTCCAGCCGGGTCGCTGGGTCGTCTTCAGGTGCATACTTTCGCCTTCACGCTTCGGGGAGGTGGCGCGGTGTGCGGTCGTGCATATGAAAACGCTTGTGTAAATGGCGTTGAGTGGAACTGAAGAAGCTTAACTAGATCGGTGTGATACCGGAAACCCACAGCTCACGGTGAACTTAAGCCATGCCGAAAAGCGCAACGCACCGCAGAGCAAGGGAGGAACCGGTGAACGTCGACCCACAGCGGATCATCTGGGAATTGACCGCGATTCGCTCAGAGCTGGACGAGTTGGCATGCCGGATCGGTGAGATCACTTCGGCTTTGCGAAGACTGCCGCCTCCAGAGCGGCGAGTCGATCACCCAGCTCCTTGACGCTCTGGCGCGTCTGGGCAAGCTGGTCCAGGATCTCGGCGTTCACATCCGGCGCCTCAGGCCTGGAGGTCTCGGCGAGGGGTTGGCGGACGAACACGCCCTTGCCCTGCTGACCGATCACCAGTCCCTCGGTGCGCAGCACGCTGATCGCGGCCTTGACCACGCTGGCGGAGACGTCGAAGCGCTCGCCCAACTGGGCGATGGAGGGCAGCGCCGTACCGGGCGGGAGTGAGCCGGTGCGGATCTGGCCGCGCAGCTCGTCGACGATCTGCAAGTAGGCCGGCTGGCCGGTCCTCTCTACCATCCGCGCTCGCCCCGCTTCATATCCCTCTACTTCCCTCTACTTCGCTGCACTCAGTTCAGCACACCCCCGCAAGGAAGCCAACCAAGCCGCCGAAGAACTCATTGACAACTTAGAATTCCAAGTGTTCCATGTCTTCCAAGTATTCCAGCTAACAAAGGAACGATCATGCGCGCCATCCCCATCCCCGTCGACGTCACCAAGCTTCAGATCACCTGCGTCAAGGCCGCCAAGCCCCGCCTCGTCAGCAAGGACACCGGCGAGATCAAGCGCGACAAGGACGGCAATGTCATGTACGAACTCACCTTCCTGTTCGAGGACGAGCTTGGCCGGATGGAGCTGGTCAAGGTCAGCACCACCCCGGAGCCGCAGATCACCCCCGGTGAGGAGGTCGTCCCGGTCGGCCTGGTCGGCTACGTGTGGGAGCAGGGCGGACGCTGGGGCATCGCCTACCGGGCCGCCTCCTTCCGCCCTGTCGGTGCCTCCCTGTCCACCTCCGCCGGAATGGGGGCGGACCTGTGATCACCCTCGACCACCCCCTGTTCAAGGTCCTCGCCGTCGTGCTCGTGCTGCTGGCCTGGCGGCGCTGGGCTCCGACCTCCTACTGGTACGCCCTGGTCTTCCCCCGTAAAGCCGTCTGGCTGCGCTGGTCCTGGCGTCACGTCGCCTCCGGCTGTGGGCTGACCAAGAAGCGGCACCGCTGGTGGTTCACCACCGTCCCCGGCCTGGTCGCCTCGACCGGCATCGTGCAGGTCAAGCGGCGCTTCCAGCGGGTCGCCGTCGACACCAAACCGTGGATGGGCCTGCCCCGTCCCGTACGGCACGGCTTCCGCATCACCTTCCACCTCCTCGACGGCCAGGTGCCCGACGACTACGCCAAGGTCTGCGAACGACTCGCGCACGCCTGGCGCATCGAGGCCGTTCGCGTCGTCGCCTCCCGGCCTGGCCGCGTCACCCTCCAAGGCATCACCCAAGACCCGTTAACCCACGTCGCCCCCGCCTCCCCACCTGCCGAACCGCGCGACGGCTGGCGGGCCGAGGACCTGCTCCGCCCCATCGTCGGAGTACTGGAGACGGGCGCGGCCTGGCGCATGGACCTGCGGCTGATCCCGCACTGGATGAACGCCGGTGCCACCCAGTCTGGCAAGTCCAACCTGATCAACGCGCTCATCGTCGGCCTGGCCCCGCAACCGGTCGCCCTGGTCGGCTTCGACCTCAAAGGCGGCGTGGAACTGTCGGCCTACGCCGCCCGGTTGACCGCGCTGGCCACCACCCGTGCCGAGTGCCTCGACCTGCTCGGTGACCTGATCGCGGTGATGGGCGCGAGGATGCTGGCCTGTCGCCGCTACGGGGTCCGCGACATCTGGCAACTCCCCGACGCCTCCCGACCAATCCCGGTCGTGGTCCTGGTCGACGAACTCGCAGAGTTGTACCTGACCGCCGACAAGGCCGAGAAGGATCAGGTCACCCGTACCGCTACCGCGCTGCTGCGCATCGCCCAGCTCGGACGCGCGTTCGGCATCCACCTGATCCTGTCCGGCCAACGGATCGGCTCCGACCTCGGTCCCGGCGTGACCGCGCTGCGTGCCCAAATCGGCGGACGGGTCTGCCACCGGGTCAACGATCCAGAAACCGCCGTGATGACGCTCGGCGACCTCGACCCCGACGCGCTGGTTGCCGCCCGGTCCATCGCGCCGGAACTGCCCGGCGTGGCCGTGATCACCGGTTCTGACGGCCGGTGGTACCGGGCGCGGTCCGGCTACGTCTCCACCACCGCCGCAGAACACGCCGCGGACACCTACGCCGAGATGGCGCCCTCATGGAACCAGGTCGCCGCCTCCGGCCTCGGCCACGAACTGCCCAGCGTCGACGACATCCCCGAACTCATCGCCTGACCTCCGCAATTCGGAAGGGAGAACCACCGTGACCGCGACCGCGCCCCCTCTGGCCGTACGGCTGGCCGACTCCGCACCGGTGCTGATCCTCGCCGCGATCGCCGGGGCCGGCAGCTTCACCCACATCCGCGACACCGCCACCGAACACGGCCAGTCCGGGTGGATGGCCTGGGCCGTGGCCGTCTGCGTCGACCTCACCTGTGTCATGGCCGCCCGAGAACGACAGCGCGACAAGAAGAACGGACGCATACGACAGGGCTGGATCTCCTGGCCGACCCTCGTCCTCATCGGCGGAATCACCCTGTCCCTGGCCGCGAACCTCGCCCAAGCCCACCCATCGGCCTGGGGGTGGATCACCGCCGCGACCCCGGCAGGGGCGTTCCTGATCGCGGTCTCCATGCTGGAACGGCGCTCCTCCGCCCCTCGTTCCGAACCGTCCCCGGCACCCGTTCCCGTTCCGGACGCCGTACCGCAACCCCCGGCCGAACCTGCCGCGCTCGCACCGTCGCCCGCTCCCGCCGTACCGACTCAGAACCGTACCGAGAACGGCCAGAACGGCGCAGCGCCAACGAGTGAGCTCCTCGACTACGCGCGTCGCGTCGCCGACGAACACCACGCCCGGCACGGCAAACCCATCACCCGCGACGCCCTGCGCACCCGACTTGGGGTGTCCAGTCAGCTCGCCTCCGACCTGCTGCGCAACCTGCGCGACAGCCCCACCCCCGCCTGAACACGAAGGAGAACCCCCATGCCCGACACCACTGCCCGCGCGGCTCTCATCAAGGGACTGCGCGAACTGGCCACCTTCCTGGAGGCCAACCGCACCGTCCCCGTCCCCTCGTTCGCCGGACTCACCTACTTCGCCGAAGGGACCGACCTCGACATCCGCGCCGAGATCGACGCCATCGCCGCTCTCCTCGGCATCGAGGCAGACCCCGGTGACTCCGAGCATGCCCACTACCGGGCCTGTCGCACCTTCGGGCCGGTCGAGTACACGGCCGTCGGCATCTTCGCCGCCGCTCGGTCTCGCCACCGGGCCAACACCTCCTATGAGGGGTGCATCACCCCCGACCCCGGTTCCACCCCCTCGTCCCGTACCGCCTGACCAGAAAAGAGACCCCCATGCGCATCCGCATCGACGGCACCTACGCCGAAATCGTCCACTCCGTCAACAAGATCCGAACCATCCTCCCCATCGGCTCGGTCTCCCCGGTTCTGCCGCTACAGCGGCCCCACACCTGGCGTGTGTTCCTCGATACCGCGCCCAAGCGCACCGAAAGCAGGTGGATCACGTGATTGACGCCTCAGACTCCCCGCTCGTCGACATCGTCCCCAAGCGCTGGCTGTGCTGCTGCGGCGGGACCGGCGTCGATGGCCACGGCCAGACCTGCGAGCACTGCGAGGGCCTCGGCTTCACCTGAGAGTCCTTGGCGCCCCCGGCGTGACCACACATCCGCCAAGACGTCCGTCACGTCGGGGGCCATCCCGCACCGAACCCCGAAAAGCCCGGAAGGGACACCCCCATCATGCCAAGCCCCCACGCGGTAGCCGGGATGATCACCCGGCTCCACGACCCTCAATACGCCCGCTGGGCCTCCCAGATCCGCCGGACCGGCGGCTGTCGACAGCCCATCCACCTGCGCGGCCACGTCCACCACCTCGACCCCACCACCGGCCGGCGCCTGCACAGCTACAGCACCGCGACCGAACCGGACGGCATCCTTCGCGTCCCCTGCAAGACCCGGCGCGCCTCCCGCTGCCCGGCCTGCGCCGAGACCTACCGGGCCGACACCTACCACCTCATCCGCGCGGGCCTCGTCGGAGGCAAAGGCGTCCCGGAGACGGTCAGCGCGCACCCCTGCCTGTTCGTCACCCTCACCGCTCCCTCCTTCGGCACTGTCCACACCCGCCGAGAGAAGAACGGCAAGATCCTGCCCTGTCACGCTCGGCGCGACGCGGCCACCTGCCCACACGGGCGCGTCATGTCCTGCACCGCTCGACACGGGGCCGACGAACAATGCCTCGGTGAACCACTGTGCCCGGACTGCTACGACTACGCGGGAAGCGTGCTGTTCAACGCCATGTCTCCGGAGTTGTGGCGGCGCTTCACCGAAGCTCTTCGCCGACGCCTCGCCAAGCTCGCCGGACTGACCCAGCGAGAACTACGCCAACAGGCCGTGATCTCCTTCGCCAAGGTCGCCGAGTACCAGCGGCGCGGCGTCGTCCACTTCCACGCGGTCATCCGCGTCGACGGCCCCGAGGGGCCGGCTACTCCTCCACCGGCCTGGGCGACGGCCGACCTGATGACCGACGCCGTACAACACGCCACCTCGGCCGTCGCGGTCACCGCCCCCGCGGTGCCTGGCGAACCCTCGCGGTCCTTCCAGTGGGGCGCCCAACTCGACGTTCGCGAGATCACCATGACCGGTGACTTCACCGAACAAGCCGTAGCCGCCTACATCGCCAAGTACGCCACCAAAGCCGCCGAATGCGTCGGCACCCTGGATCGGCGCATCAACCCCCTCGACGACCTGGACGCGCTCCCGATCCGAGACCACGCCCGACGGCTCATCGCCGAATGCCTGCGCCTGGGCGCCCTCGACGAACTGGCCGAACTCCGGCTCATCAAATGGGCGAACATGCTCGGCTTCCGCGGCCACTTCTCCACCAAGAGCCGCCGCTACTCCACCACCCTCGGCGACATCCGCCAGGAACGCACCGACTACATGCGCGGTGAGGCGATCAGCACCGGACGGCTTCCGCTCTTCGACGAGGACACCGTCCTCGTGATCGCCGAGTGGGAGTACGCCGGACAAGGTCTGTCGATCGGAGACGCTTTCCTCACTGCCGCACTGACGGGGAGACCCTTGCCCCTGCCTCCGGTGCTCGGGGAGGTGTGCGATGCCTCGGCCTGATGACCGACTCCTCACCGTGCCCGAAGTGCTCACCGTGCTGAACGGAATCTCCCGTCGCACCTTCTACCGGTGGCGGGAACTCGGCAAGGCACCGGTCTGCATCCAGTACCCCAATGACGAGCTGCGTGTCCGGCGCAGCGACCTCGAAGCGTGGCTCGACTCGCTGCGGGAGGCGTCGTGACCCTCACCTATGAAGTGCGCATCTGGGAAGTCCGCCGGAACCAGTCCAGCAAGGCGCCGTCCTTCGAAGCACGGTGGAAGGCTGGCACCAAGTCACGATCCAAGACCTTCCGGACCAAGGCGCTGGCCGAGAACTTCCTGTCCGACCTTCGCCAGGCGGCAAGGAAGGGGGAGGCGTTCGACGTCGCCACGGGATTGCCGCTCTCGATGCTGGCGGCCTCTGAGCCTTCGGGACCGTCTTTCATGCAGTTCGCGCAGTCGTACGTGGTCAGCCGGTGGCGCAGGACGGCTCCTCGAACTCGGGAAACTGAGGCGTACGCGCTGTTGTCACTGATCCCGGCGCTGGTGGCCGATGTTCCGGATCGACCGGAGGACGACGAGTTGCGGCAGGTGCTACGTAACCACGTGCTGCTTCCGGAAGACCGGCGGGAGACACTGACCCGTGTGCAGACCGTGGCGCTGCGCTGGCTGGAGAAGGCATCCCTCCCGCTGGGGGATCTCCAGGAGGCGCGTGTTGTCCGTATAGCGCTCGACGTCATCTCGGTCACTTTCGATGGCAAGGAAGCCGCAGCCAACACGGTACGGCGGAAGCGGGCCATCCTTCATCACCTTCTGGAGTTGGCGGTGGAACAGAAGGTGTTCACGACCAATCCACTGCATGAGATCAAGTGGAAGCCGCCCAAGGCCGTCAACGTCATCGACCCCCGCACGGTGATCAATCCGGCTCAGGCGAAGCAGCTCTTGGCCGCTGTGCCCAAAGTCGGCCGCACTCGGGGAGTTCGACTCAGAGCCCTATTCGCTTGCATCTACTACGCGGGTCTGCGGCCTGAGGAGGCTGCGGATCTTCGCCTGAAGAACTGCACTTTGCCCGAATCGGGATGGGGCCAGATCATCTTGGAGAGGGCGCGACCGCAGGCGAACAAGCGATGGACCAACTCGGGGGAGACTCACGAGTCGCGCAGCCTTAAGCATCGGGCGAAGAAGGAAACCAGGGAGATCCCCATCCCGCCTGTCCTGGTCGCCATCCTCCGTGAGCACATCGACGCCTACGGCACGGAGGACGACGGCCGGCTCTTCCGGACGACCAAGGGAGGTTCCTACTCCAGTTCGGCATGCTCCTACGTCTGGCAGGAAGCGCGGGCGCTCGTCTTCACCGATGAGCAGGTTAGGTCACCGCTCGCCGCTCGGCCCTACGATCTGCGGCACGCTGCCCTGTCCCTCTGGCTCAACGCGGGTGTCCCGGCTACTGAGGTAGCCAAACGAGCCGGGCACAGCGTGGAGGTCCTCCACCGGGTGTACGCCAAGTGCATGGAGGGCCAGCAGGAACGGATGAACGGAAAGATCGGCAACGCTCTCGGCGAATGATTCCCATAGATGCTCGCCTCCAGGCCCCGGCACAAGCCGGGGCCTCAACCTATGTACGGCTTGCCCGATCCTTCGAGGAAGTGGCCGATCCGCAGCCGCATTGAGCGGTCCATCGACAGTGAGCAAACCGCGTCCCGCGGCACCCAACGCACTTCCCGGGACTCGTCGCTCGGCGTCGGCTCCCCGTCGACGGCTCGGCCAGTGAGCATGATGGAGAACTCCTGCCGGGTCTCGCCGTCGCTGGTGTAGAGAATCACATGCTTGGGGTCGGTGTACGTCCCGACAAGGCCGGTGATCTCACACTTGATCCCCGTCTCCTCCAGCGTCTCGCGGATCGCGGCCTCGGGCAGGGACTCGCCCAGGTCGATCGCGCCGCCGGGCGCGGCCCAGTTGTCGTTGTCGCTGCGACGGATCATCAGGATCTCGCCCGCCTCGTTGGTGACTACGACGTTCACTGACGGAACCAGGTTGTTGGGCTTGGGCGCGGCGGGGTCGTCGTAGAAGTCGATCCGGAGGGCCATGGTCCGGACTCTACGTCACAACGCCTTCGGCTCAACCAATTACTCGTCGGATGCTTCTAGATACCGGTGGTTGTGTTGGAGAAGATGACGCCCATAAGCGTCAGACATGCTGAACTGACGTAGGGTCTGAGACATGCCTGCTGCGATGGCCACTCCTCTCCCGATGCCCGTTCCATCGGGGAATGGGTCTCCGCCTATTGATCTGTATACGCTGCTTGGTGCTGCCGATGACAGCTATTTCACCATTAAGCCGGTTGTCGAAATGCGTCATGAAGCTATCTATAGTTCGGCCATTATGGAAGTACGTCACTGGATCTCAACTTTTGAGTGGCTCAGGATGGTTCATCCGTTCGTCGACTCGGCACAGTATGCACGCGGGTCGATGAGCGACTCAACAACTGACTTGTTGACGAGGAGAAGTTTAGCGCGGCGCCGCAGTTCGTTTTCTGTGGTTTGGCCTGATCCGGGCATTCGTCGCCAGCTGTCTGTAGCCCCATATTTCAGTGCCCCAGGTGTAGTCGTGACACCGCAGGCTGGGTTCTCGGTCGCTTCACGCGCATTACGTCGCAGAGTAATAAGTGCTGCAGCATTTACGGTTACTTTGGCTGCATGCGCTGAGGCTGCCTTGACCTACAGGGATGTGGCGGAGGTCATCAACCTCGCCACTGGGATCGATCCATGGATGATCGCTCTGTTAGTTTCTTTTCTTGTGGGTGTCGCCTTCGATAAGCTCTATCCGGAAAAGGAGAGTGAATAGTCAGCATTTCCGGAGTGCCGTCTGTTGGAAGGGGTTTATTTATCTTCAATAAAGGCTTCTGTGGATTCTGTAGAGAATGCGAACATTTTTAGGAAATTATTCGCCGAGGATAAACAGCATGTCGATGGCGTGGATCACATCGATTGCCATGAGGCCTGGGGGGTGCTCACGGTTAGGCCAGATGTCGCGACTGACCCAAATCGTGCGCAGGCCAGCGGCTTGTCCACCACTGATATCTGAGACGGGGTGGTCACCAACCATCCAGCCTCCATTGGCGAGACTCGTTCCACAACGCTTAGCGGCAATCTCGAACAGGCCGACGTCGGGCTTGCGGATGCCCTCGATGCCTGAGAGTGCATAGCCGTCGACAAGGTCGGCCAGGCCTGTCCGCTGGAGCTTGCCGAGCTGATTGTCCGCTGTCCCGTTGGTGATGATCCCGACCCGCCATCCGGACGCGCGTAGCTCTGTCAATGCGGCTATGACCTCAGGACGACACTCGACAAGATGGGGCATCTGGCGGCGGTACGCGGCCCACAGCTCCGTTGCCGGAACCGATAGCTTGAACCGCTCGCGCACCTTGGTGAAGAACAGCTCGCGGTGGGGCAGGCCGTTACGATTCAGTTTGATCAGGTAGTCGATGGCCTTCCGGCTGAGTTGATGCTCTTCAGCGAACTCATGAGCCCACAGTAGGAAGGCGGCATCCAGGTCAATGAGTGTGTTGTCCAGGTCGAAGAGCGCCAATCGCTGCACGATGCCCGATCCTAGGCGGGCCGACTTCGCCGTGCAGACCCGTGCTCCGGCCGCTGGCTGGTGCTGTGGGATCAGTGACTGCGGCCCACCCGGAGGGGAGGTGACCTGCGGAATCGCTCCAAGATCTATCCCACACATATCCCACAGCCGCTGACATACGGCTGCCTACAGTGGCACACGGCTGCACAGAGCCGGGGAACAAGAAGAGGAACACGCCCAGCTCAAAGGCATGATCGCTGGTCGGAAGAGTGCCCCCGGCATGATTCGAACATGCGACACCCGCTTTAGGAGAGCGGTGCTCTATCCCCTGAGCTACGGAGGCAGGGGCTCCTAGTAAGAGTAGCGAAAGCGGCGAGTGGTTGCGCGCTTGGAGGGGGAGTTCGGGGCGGACTTCGGGTTATCGGTTCGCTGAGCTGAAGTAAAAGGGCGGCAAGTGGGCGGGTGTGCGAGGTTGGGCGGGGTTAGCGTCACGCTCCGTGATTGACAGGAGACGGAAGCGTATCCGTGGGCGTCGGGCGCTGCGGCCGGCGGTGCTGTGTGGCGCGATGCTGGCGCCCGCGCTTCTGGCCGGGGGGTTGCTGGTGGCTGAGCTCACGGGCTACGAGGCGGCCATCCGGATGGCCGACGCCGGTACGGGGCCCGAGGCGTCCGGGGAAGCGGGGGGCTTGGAGGGGCGCGGGGGGCGGCAGGGATCCCGGGAAGACGCCTGGAATGGTGCGATGTCCCGGGTGGGGGGCGGTGGTGATGAGGCGTCTCGGGTGGGAGCTGGGAGCGGTGCGGAGCCTTGGATGAGGGCTGGGGATGGCCTGGGGCTCCGGGTGGGGGAGGATGCGGGGCTGCTGAACGGGGGAGTGCCGGAGGGGGGTACGGGGTTGCCGAACGGAGGTGTGCCGCAGGAAAACGCGGGGCTGCTGGATGGGGGAGTGTCGCAGGAAGATGCGGGGCTGCTGGATGGGGGAGTGCAGGAACAGGGCGTGGGGTTGCTGAGCAAGGGAGTTGTGAGGGAGAAGGCTGGGCTGGGAGTGGCGAGGGAGGGTGTGGGGTTGCTGGAGGAGGGGGCGGCGGGGGACGTGGTGGCGGTGGTGCCGGTCGTGGTTGGGGTGGTGCGGAGCGGGGTGTTCGGGCCGAGGTTGCTGCCTCCGCCCTTGCGGCCGGAGCGGGTGTACGGGGGGTGGATGCCGGTCGCCGCGAAATCGGACGTGGGCCGCTCGGTGAGTGGGGGCGGCAGGCTCGGTGGGACGGGCGAACTGGGTGGGTTGAACCAACCGGGCCAACCCGGCTACCTGAACCAACCGGGTCGATCAAGTCAATCGGGCCAACTCGGCCAACTGCACCAACTGGGGCGGTCAGGTCAAACGGGCCAGCCGGGTAAAACAGGCCAGCCGGGCAGCATGGACGAGGCGGATGTGGTCGTACCCGTGAGGGTCCCCAGAGGCCCCAGAGGGCCGCGGAGGGCCGCGTTGCGGCCGCCTGTGGAGCCTGAGCCCCGGGAGGAGCGGGAGCCCTGGGACGGCTGCCCGGTGGAGTGGCGGGGGACGTGGCTCTGGGAGGTCTGTAAGGAGCACGCGCGGCAAGAAGTCTGACTTGTCTGGTCGCAAAAAGGGGTGTTCGGCGCATAACGGCTGTGGAGGTCTGGCCCGGGTAGTTGGCCAGCTGTAGTAGCGTGCGTGCCTGACCCAGGTCACGAGTTCGCAAACGGAGGGGTCGAACGTGCCACCTCGTCGATCAGCGGGTCTGATCGCCGTCGTCGCGACGATGCTTTCCCTCCTGCCGGGGGCCGCTGTCGCGCAGCGGGCGCCGGCGGAGGTTCAGGCCGTCGTCGTCGCCGATCCGGTGAATCTCACAGAGCTGCGTCGCGAGGCGGAGAAGGCGACAAAGGACCTTGAGGCCGCGACCAAGGCGCTGGAGCAGCGGCGGACCCAGATCCGTGACTCGGAAAAGAAGCTCACCGCCAAGCTGAGGGAACTGCAGGCGGCCGAGAGGGCTTTCGAGCAGGTACGGCAGCCGCTCTCGGACCTGGTCGGGCTCCTCTACCAGCAGCCCCTCGGCGGGGACGTGGCCGGTTTCCTGTCCGGCGAGTCCAACACGAACACCCTGCGGGCCATGGCCGGTGTCACCCAGCTCGTTGCCGAGCAGGACCTGATCCTCAAGGACAGCAGCCGCCTGCAGCTGGAGCGGGAGCGGCTGGCGGGCGAGGCGCAGGAGCTCCGGGCGACCAACCTCCTCGCGGAGGCGCAGATGGGCGCCGAGATCGAGACGCTCAGGGCGCGCTCGCAGAAGATCGTGCAGTCCCTGACCAAGGCGCTGGTGAAGCTGGGCGTCAAGATCAACAAGAATGGGCAGCCGGCGGCCGGGTGTGACCCGACCCGGGCGACCTCGATGGGCGACTTTCCCAACGGGCTCATCCCGCAGGCGTACCTCTGCCCGCTCCAGCAGCCGGGCAACCAGCTGCGCGGTGACGCCGCGCTCGCGTTCATCAGCCTCAACGAGGCGTACAAGCGGCGGTTCGGCAAGCCCATGTGCGTGACCGACAGCTACCGGAGCCTGGCCGAGCAGCAGTCGGTCTACTACCGCCGCCCTGGCTTCGCCGCGGTTCCCGGACGGAGCAACCACGGCCTGGGGCTCGCGGTCGACCTGTGCGGGGGCGTCGAGCGCTTCCGCTCGGCCGAGTTCAACTGGGTGGAGGCCAACGGCAAGAGGTTCGGCTGGATCCACCCCCAGTGGGCCTACGTCAGCCCCTTCGAACCCTGGCACTGGGAGTACGACCCCAAGCTCGGTTCCCTGTTGTAAGAGCCCGGCCAGGGAAGTGGTGTACGAACATCCGGATCTGGTCACGGTTGGGGAGCGCGACATCGTACGCGGCGAGTGTGCGCGTGGGTCCGCTCAGCGGTACGGGTCTCGTGCGGTGCGGGGAGGTCAAAAGCGCAGCGAGGGCGGGTGAGGGCTTGGGGCCGTTCAGGAGAATTCGCAGGTTCGCCGGGCCGCGCGCTGGTGAGGCTCGTCTGGCAGCGCGCGCACCACGGTGATCGTGTCCGCAGCAGCGCACGGCTTACTCACCGTCGCCGGTGTGGACCTGGACATACGAAGCTTCTGCGGAGCGCTGTCAGCGGAGCTTGGCGCCGTACACATGGTCGACCGTCATTGCCATAAGCACCCTACGATCGGACACCATCACCGACCGATACTCGTCCCAGTCCGGGTGCTCCCCGGCGGCGATGCGGTAGTAGTCCACCAGTGCCTCGACCTCGGGACCGTGGGGGTCGGTCCCCGGCCCGGTGAGTGTCGCCGTGCCCTCGGCGGTGGCCCACGCCCAGCCGTCGGGGCTGGTGACCTCCAGCGTGGCTCGTGAGTCCCGACGTAGATTCGTCGTCTTGGCTCGCCCCTCGGTCATCGAAACGTAGATGAGATCGGCCTCCTGGTCGTAGAAGGGCATGACGGGGGAAAGCTGGGGGCGGCCGTCCGACTTGATCGTTGCGAGGACACCGAGTCGACTTTCCGCGAGCAGCGTACGTGGGTTGAATGATGTGGCGGTCATGTCCCCTGCCAAGTCGTGATCGGATGCCGGCTATTCCCGGCGATACCGGGCCGGCAGCTGGTCATGGTCGCACCTTTGAGGGCTTGCGGAACTGCTCGATCATCGCCGCGTAGCCGTTCCACACGGTCGTGGGATGCCCGTCGCGCAGGAATGCTCCGGCCGGCGCCTGGCCCATCAGACCCAGGCCTATGAACGTCACGGGAGTGTGGCCGGCATCGCGATTCCGCATCGTGCGCTCCTTCGAGGTGCGTTGGTGGTCATGGCAGAATCCTCAACGTTCACACCGATATGAAGGTCAAGGAGGAGTGAGCATGCTGATCGGGGAGCTGAGCCGGCGGACCGGAGTTCACGCGCATCAGCTGCGTTACTACGAGGCCCAGGGCTTGCTTGAGCCCGGCCGCGGCGCCAACGGCTACCGCGAGTACACCAACGATGCCGTCCTGACCGTGACTCAGATCAGGAAACTGCTCGAAGCCGGACTGTCGACCCAGGAAATCGGGTTCATGCTGCCCTGTGCCACCGGCGCGGCCCCCGACCTCGAATCCTGCCCCGAGCTCCTGGCCGTCCTACGAGCACGCCTGCATGGGCTGGACGAACACATCGACACGCTCATCCGCTCCCGCCAGGCCCTCCACGACTACATCGACGCCACCGAACGGCGTGTGTCACGGCACTATCAGGGATGCGACTAATTCCCGTGCGCAATCTCTTGTCGGTGGTTCACACTTCGGGCATGGATGGATATGCCGTCGAGCCCGCCACACCCTTGGTGAAGTCGAGCGAACTGCTGGGCTTTCCTCCTGACGCCCGGGTGCTCATCGTCAACTGCGATGACTTCGGGATGTACGACGCGATCAACGCCGCGGTGATCGACTCGATTGAGCAGGGGATCGCCAGTTCGTGCAGCCTGATGGTGCCGTGTCCATCGGCGCCGCACGCCATGCGTCTGCTTCGCAGGCGGCCGGAGATCCCGTTCGGGATTCACCTCGCGCTGGTCTGCGACACGGCCCACTACCGGTGGGGGCCGCTGACCGCGAAGGAGAAAGTGCCCTCGCTGCTGGACGACGCGGGCGAACTGTTCATATCCACACCCGCGGGGCGTTTCGAGTTCCTCGCCCAGGCCCGTCTCGACGAGGTAGAGCTTGAGTTCCGCGCACAGATCAACGCCGTGGCCGATGCCGGGCTCACCCCAACGCATCTGGACTTCCACTGCCTGGCCGACGGCGGACGCGACGACATCCTCGACCTGACCGTGGCGCTGGCCGCGGAGTACGGCCTGGCGGTGCGGGTCTGGCTCGAACCCGGACGTCAGAAGATGCGACAGCGGGGCCTGCCGGTCACCGACAACGAGTTCCTGGACAGCTTTTCCCTCAGCATCGAGGGCAAGCCGGCCCGATACGCTCATCTGCTACGCGACCTGCCGACCGGGCTCAGCGAATGGGCGGTGCATCCCAGCGTCGGCCGCGAGGAGTCGCAGGCGATCGACAGCGGCTGGCGCGTACGCCGAACCGACTACGAGTTCCTGACCTCGCCGAAGGCTCACGAACTCCTCCAACAGGAGGGCATCGCCGTGATCGACTACCGGACCATCCAGCGGGCATGGTCCAGCGCCCCCGGTAGATCGGCAGTACGCCTTCCCGCTCAACGACGGTCGGCGCTGGACGGCCGACCGTCGTAGGCACTCAAGCTTCTCCGGCCGCATTGAGCCGCAGGCGCCTACCCATAGCCTGTTGGCCGTGCTCGTCCGCATCCGGCACCGCCGGATGAGGAGATCCTGCGGTGGTCTCAGATTTCTCCCGTACGGATGCCCGCGAGGAAGTCGTTCCAGGTTGCCGGGGAGAAGGTCAGTACGGGGCCTGACGGGTCCTTGCTGTCGCGGACGGCGACGATGTCCGGCAGGTTGGTGGCCACCTCGACGCAGCCGTTGCCGCCGTCGCTAAGGGTTGATTTGCGCCACGCGGGAGTGAGTGTCAGATCCGGCATCTTGGCATCCTCCGTGCTTCAGGTTGCGGTGACAACGCGCGGAGAAGGCAGAAATATATGAGGAACGCTTGCCGTAGTGCGCGGTGCAGGCGCATGATGACCCAGAATCACTACTCTGAGTGAGATCATCATGACACTGGATCACTGCTCTGCCTTGCGGATCGAGTTGGTTGGGGCCGTTGGGGCTCCGTTATGGCTTCGTGGTCCGCGCGTCTCCGGGATTGTTCTGCCTGGCGTGCTCGGATGGCAACACGAAGGTTCCAAGGCTGGGAACGAGCTTGACGAGGCCCAGATCGCGCAGGTAGCGGAGGACGTGACGAGCGGTGTTGTTCCCGACGGCATAGTCACCCATGATTGCCACGATGCTTGGGACCTTGTGTCCGGGTGGCCATTCACCGCTGTGGATGCGCTGCTCGAACGTCTCCGCGACCTGCTCCCACTTAGGTCGGCCAGGCTCGAAATCGATCATGTTAGCGACCGTATTCGTTATTGGCATGCCTGGGCGACCCCAGACGTGCCTAGACATGCCTAGGCACGCATGGACACGCGTAGGCATGCCTTGCCTGCTAGAGGTCCCCTTCTAAAAGACGGACCCGCCCGACGGTGCAAACGTCTGGACGGGCCCTTGACCAGGAAGTGAGTCCTGATCCGTGAGTAACCCTAGTGCTCCGGCCCTTGACCGGACCATGGCGAGCGGCTGCGGCTGTTTCGCCGACGCGCCGCCGATGCCGATGGGATGCGCCTCCTGTGGGCATGCCCCCTACGCGCACGGCTGCCTCGACCAACCTGTCCATCACGAGTACATCCAGCCCTCCGGCGCTCTGATGGCCACCCGCCTGCAGGCCCGCCGTAGCGGAGACCTTTCCCTGCCCTGTTTCGAACCGCTCGTACTCGTCGCTCCGGCCGAGGCGATCCCGCTGGTACCCGCTCAGAGGTCTACCGCGCAGGTCCCGGCTGAGGTGGCCATGCCGGTGGTCGCTCAGTGGTGTGCCCAGAGGGCTCCGACAGAGGCGACCCCATCGATACCCGTCCAGTGTCGTTTCGAGCAGGTCCTGGCTGCCGAGCCCGCTGTATCGGTGTCGCTACCCCGGCGGGTGCCCAGCTGTCATCGCACGGAGCTCCCGGCCAGGTCTATCCGAACCAGACCGTCCCAGTTCGGCGGTGGGCATCACTCCACGCCCCGTCTCGGGCGAACGACCGCCTGCGCTCTGCGTCGCGTAGCGGTCGCCTCGTCTCCGTACCGGCTACCCGGCCCGTACGGCGCACCCCTCCGTGTCCTGCCCTGCCCCATGAAGCGGGCCCGTCCTCCGCTACCAACGTCCGGACGGGCCCTTGATCGGATGGAGGTCCAATCAGTGGACGATGTTAGATCCAGCGCGCCCGAACCGGCCATCCCCGGCTGGCGGTTGATCCTCAGCGACGCCGGACGGCTGTGGGCCAGCCGGGAGGAGCCCTTCTCCCTGGCCGCGTTCCACGCCGGAGCCGAACGCACCGTCGACGCCGACACTCTCGACGCCCTGCGGGCCGAGACCGATCGGCAGGAGACCATCGCGCGGGAGGCTCAGGAGCAAGCCGGGCAGGTGATCTCATGATCCGGCGACGACCCGCCCGCCCTCGCGGGCGGCACCGCGACGGCCTGGCCGCCCCTCCCGTGCCGCACTACACCTGGGACCACGAAGCCCGCGCCGAGGCCGCGATGCTGGAGATCACCTGGCCAGGCTGGGCCGTGCTCTACGGCACCGGCAGCCGCCTCTTCCACGCCATCGCCACCTGGCCCACCCCGGAACCGCTGCTCCTCTGTGACCGCACCGTCGAGGGGCTCAAGGCGCAGATGCGCGAGGCCGAGATGAACGCGCTTCTGCACCGCTGGGCGCTCACCTCCACCTCGGCCACTATCGGCCACTTCTGAGCAGGCACGGCGGCCCCATCCCTTCCCCGGCCCAGGCCGCCGTGCCGTCAACGCACCGCGCAGGCGCTACAAGGCGCCCGTACGGTGCGTGACGCAGGCGGGCCCGCTCGCGTCATCCAGCGGCATCGCCGCTGGTCGATGGACGGCACCTGGGACGGGCTACGGAGGGGGTGTTTGGCCGTCGACTCCTGGTTGCACGCCGAAAGGGTTGTCGATGGCGTACCGCCAGCGCCCATCTTGCCCGCGTCGGGCGACATCGGTGGCGGTGCCCTCGATGTGGACAGGCCGGCCATCGCGGTCCGTGCCGTCGATGAGCCAGTCGACGATCAGCAAGGCGATGTCGCCCGTGGTGTATACGTGCCGCGGCCGAACGGTGATCGGCAGTCCGAGATCCAAGAATCGTTCATTGGCGGCGTGGACCTCCTGCCCGGTCAGCGGTGAGCCCGGTTCGGGGACGAACATCGCCCCGCCCTCATAAACTTCCGCCACCGCCTCCACGTCACCGGTGTTGAATCGCTCGGCGAACACCATGGGCACGTCCTCGGGACGTTCAGCAAGCTGCCGCATCATCGATGCATGTCCTTCCATGAGGTAGAAATCAGTCAGACGCGGCAACGCTAGGAGGGGGACGGCCGGAATACGCCGGAAAGACACCGCGGGGCCTGAAGGCCGGTCGTTAGGGTGATCGTCGTCGTGTTGGTGGCGGTCTTGGGGGATTCGGGTGACCTCGGTCGATCGGACGGCATATCCGGGGTTCGCCGGGGTGGTGTCGGCGCGGGAGTTGGCGGAGGCGTTCACGCCGACTGAGGCCGAGGTCGCGTGGGCTCGTGGCCGGACCCAGGATGAGCACCATCTGCTGGCGCTGGTGGTGTGGCTGAAGTCCTACCAGCGGCTCGGGTACTTCCCGAAGGTCGAGGACGTTCCGGCGGCGGTGGTCGGGCATATGCGTGGCGCGCTGGGGCTGGCCGAAGAGGTGGAGCTGCGGCGGGCGGCGCCGATGTCGGCCAGTCGACATCGCGCGTTCGTCCGCGAGCGGTTGGGCGTGGTGTACGACGCGCCCCGGGTCCGGCGGATCGCCGAGGAAGCGATCCGCGAGGCGGTGCAGTCCAAGGACGACCCGGCCGACCTGATCAACGTGGCGCTGGAGGAGCTGATCCGGCAGCGGTGTGAGCTGCCGGGTTACACCACACTGGACGCGATGGCCGCGTCGATCCGCACCGAGGTGAACACCGGGTTCTTCCAGACCGTGGCGGGACGGCTGGACGCGGCCGCGCGGGCGCGGCTGGCCCGGTTGCTGGTGGTGGACCCGGTGACTCGGCGCAGCGAGTTCGACCGGCTGAAGGACGTGGCCAAGGCCGCGTCGCTGAGCAAGTTCAAACAGCGGCTGGCGCTGCTGGCCGACATCGAGGCGATCGGGCCGACCCGGGTCTGGCTGGAGGGCGTGCCGCCGGGGAAGGTCGGGCACTTCGCAGGGGAGGCGCACGTCACCGACGTCGCCGACATGCGCAAGGTGGGTACCGACAAGCAGTTGACGTTGCTGGCCAGCTTCGTGCACACGGCCGCGACCGGGGTCCGCGACGACGTGGTGACGATGTTCTGCAAGCGGATCGCGGCCATCCACAAGAAGGGCCGCGAGCATCTGGAGGCGTTGCGGGAGGCGCACCGGGCCGAGTCCGAGCGGTTGCTGGGGGTGTTCGGTGAGGTGCTGTCGGTGGTGCAGGAGGCCATGACCCCGGCCACCGCCCCGACAGGCGATGGCGGCACCGTCGCGCCGGACGCCGTGGCCCCGGTGGTGGTCGCGACGCCGACGGTGCGGGATGTGGCTGAGCGGGCCGGACGGCTGGTGCTGAAGACCCTGGAGCAGTCCGGTGGTGTGGACACGCTGGCCAGCGCGCACGAGGCGGTCTCGGCGCACCACGGCAACAACTACCTGCCGCTGTTGGACCAGCACTACCGCTCGCACCGTCCGGCGCTGTTCACCCTGGCCGAGGCGATCGAGTTGGAGGCCACCACCGCCGAGCGCAGCGTGCTGGAGGCGGTGGAGTTCCTGCTGGAGCTGCGCGGCGCCAAGGCCGCGTTCGTACCGGAGGAGATCACCGTGGAGCGGCCTGGTCCCGCCGGGGAGCCGGTCGAGGTGCGGCTGCGGATCGACGTGGACGCGTTCGCCTCGGGGCAGTGGCGCAAGATCCTTCGGGACAAGAACCGTCCCGGGATGCTGGTGCGCCGCCACCTGGAGGTGTGCGTGTTCTCCTACCTGGCGGCCGAGCTGCGCTCGGGCGACATCGCGGTGGCCGGGTCGGACTCCTACGCCAACCTGCACGACCAGTTGATGTCGTGGGAGGAGTGCCGCCCGCTGGTGCCGGCGTTCTGCGCCCAGGCGGGCATCCCGGCCACCGCGTCGGCGCTGACCGCGCACTACCGCGACAAGCTCGCCGCCGTCGCCGCGGCGGTCGACGCCGGGTACCCGGCCAACACCGACCTGCTGCTGGAAGGCGGACGGCCTGTGCTGCGCCGCTGCAAGGGCGCCGAACGGCGGCCCTCGGCGCTGGCGCTGGAGGCCGCGATCCACGACCGGCTGCCGCAGCGGGCGCTGCTGGACATCCTCACCCGCACCGCCTACCTGCTGAAATGGCACCGCCACTTCGGGCCCGCGTCCGGCTCGGACCCCAAGATCCGCGACGCGATGGCCCGGTACGTGCTGACCGCGTTCGCGCACGGCACCCTGCTGGGCCCGACCCAGGTCGCCGCGCACATGCGCGGCCTGGTCAGCGTGCACGAGCTGTCACTGGCGGGCAACAAGCACACCAACGCCACCAAGGTCGACAAGGCGTCGGTGGACGTCATCAACGCCTTCAGCAAGCTGGACGTGGCCAGCGTGTGGGGCGACGGCAAGACGGTCGCCGCCGACGGCTCCCAGATCGACACCTGGGAGAACAACCTGCTGGCCGAGACTTCCATCCGCTACGGCGGGTATGGCGGGATCGCCTACCGGCACGTCTCCAACACCTACGTCGCGCTGTTCTCCCGGTTCATCTCGTGCGGGGTGTGGGAGGCGGTCTACATCATCGACGGGCTGCTGAAGAACACCTCCGAGATCCAGCCCGACACCATCCACGCCGACACCCAAGGCCAGGCGCTGCCGGTCTTCGGTCTCGGCGCGCTGCTGGGCTTCGACCTGTTGCCGCGCATCCGCAACTGGCACGACCTGGTCTTCTACCGCCCGGACGCCAGCACCCGCTACGCCCACATCGACTCGCTGTTCGGCGACGAGGCGATCGACTGGCGCCTGATCGAGACGCACTGGACCGACCTGCTGCGCACCGCGATCTCGATCCGGGAGAACAAGCTGTCGTCGGTGACGTTGCTGCGCCGCCTAGGCAACCACTCCCGCAAGAACCGCCTCTACCGCGCCTTCCGCGAACTCGGCCGCGCGATCCGCACCATCACCCTGCTGCGTTACCTGTCCGAACCCGCCCTGCGCGAGCAGATCACCCAGGTCACCAACCGCAACGAAGCCTTCCACGGCTTCGCCGACTGGCTGATGTTCGGCGGCAAGCTCATCGGTCACAACGACCCCGACCACCAGGAGAAGGTGGTGAAGTTCAATGAGCTGATCGCCAACTGCGTCATCTACTCTACCGCCTGCGACATTACCGACGCCGCCAACGCCATCGCCGCCGAAGGCCCCCCCGTCGACACCGACGACCTGGCCACCATCTCGCCCTACATCACCCACACCATCCGCCGCTTCGGCAACTGGACCCTCAACCTCACCCCACCCGCCCAGATCCCCACCACCCGGCTCGACCTCGAACCCCGCGTACTGTTCGCGCCAAGTACCTGAACGGCGCCGATCAGCGCGCCTCCGTCCCGGCCTCGGGGCTTGGTGCTGGTGAGCTCGGTCATCAGTCCTCGTTGGCGGCGGCTTCGACGGGATCGGCGAGGGCGACCAGGCGCAGCGCCAGTTGGGTCATGGCGTCGATGGGGGACAGACCAAGTAAGCCAGAAAGGGGCAGACCGCAGGTCAGGGGCCGTTCCGTGGGTATGGCTCTCGTTGCTGTGGTCGGGGCTGGGGCGTTGCCGGGGCGAGGGGGATTAGGGCCCGACCAGGGTGGTGATCAGTTTGCGTGCTGCCGCCTTGGTCAAACGCCGCAGTGCCTGACCGGTCTTCTCATCGGCTCTGCGCGGCGCGATGTCGGTCCCGTGGACCACCGTGTTGAACGCGGTATCGAATCGCTCGCGCCCGACCTTGCCGACCAGGGTGGTGAGGTACTTCAGTTGCTTGTCGGTGGCCGGCTCCGGCGCAGCTTTGGTCGGACGTTCGCGACGTGCCGCAGCGTCGGCACCGCTCACTTTGTGACCTTCAGATGCGGCCTGGGCACGGTCGGCGATCTTCACCGACTCGACCCAGCCCATGCCGGGTTTGCCGGTGACGGCCTTCCAGAGGGCGTCGGTGGTCAGCGCGGATTCGTCGACGTCCTCGGTCAGGCCCGGGCCGGTCAGGGCGACCCAGCCGGTGCCGGAGCGCACCACGGTGAATCCGGCCGGTTCGGCGTGCTCGGTGACCCAATTCAGGCCGCACCCGCAGTGGGTGTCATGGTAGCGGCGCCACTTTGAGCCGAGTGCCTCGTACACGAGCTTGTCGCCGTAGCGCTTGGTGTCACGTGTGAATCCCGACATCGCCTGAGCGTTCCACGAGTCGCCGACGATTTCGCCCTGGTCGGCTGATGCTGTGCCTTGCCCTGGCGCCACCTTGCCGTTCCTGGGAGCACTGCCGTGACGCTGAGCGCCTCACGTGCCGGATCGCCGGGGCTTGCGGCTGATCGCGGCTCGTGGGTAGGCCAGGCCGAGGGGATGGGGTGGTCATGAGGACGACGGTACCCAGCAGAGCCTGATCTCCGAAGGGTTTCGCGACGTATGCGCCCCCCTACGCGCATGCGCGAGGGGTGTGCCCGTCGCGGCCATGCCGACAAGCAGCCGCCGTCGGCGAGCCGCCCGGCCCGGGGGAGCGGCAGGGGATGCAGGCACCTCCAAGCCGATCTCAAGCGTGATCTTCTACAGCTACGGGGGTGACTACGACCCCTTCGCGGCAGCGCCGATCACTATCTCGCCGCACCCTGCTCCTGGGCGGGCTCGGCGCCCTGACCGCCATCGGCGTGCCGACCACAATCGCCCTCACCCGCACCCCCGCCCCCACACTAAACGCCACCAACCCCACACCGAGCGCCACCCTCACCGGGCACACCGGCAGCGTCTTCTCGATGGCCTTCAGCCCGGACGGCGAAACCCTCGCCACCGGTGGCCGCGACGAGAGCGTGAGGTTGTGGGACGTGGCCGGCCGCAACACCGTCGCCACCCTCACCGGCCACACCGACGAAATCATCTCGATGGCCTTCAGCCCGGACGGCACAACCCTCGCCACCAACACCGTCGACGACAACGTGAGGTTGTGGGACGTGGCCGGCCGCAACACCGTGGCCACCCTCACCGGCCACACCGGCGGCATCTACTCGGTGGCCTTCAGCCCGGAGGGCACAACCCTCGCCACCGGCGGCTTCGACAGCACGGTGAGGTTGTGGGATGTGGCCGGCCGCCGCATCGTTGCCACCCTCACCGGCCACACCGAAAGCGTCCCCTCGGTGGCCTTCAGCCCGGACGGCAAAACCCTCGCCACCGGCAGCCACGACGAGACGGTGCGGTTGTGGGACGTGGCCGGCCGCAACACCGTCGCCACCCTCACCGGCCACGCTGGCGCTATCCGCTCGGTGGCCTTCAGTCCGGAGGGCACAACCCTCGCCACCGGCAGCTTCGACGGCACGGTGCGGTTGTGGGACGTGGCCGGCCGCGAAACCGTGGCCACCCTCACCGGCCACACCGGCGGCATCTACTCGGTGGCCTTCAGTCCGGAGGGCACAACCCTCGCCACCGGCAGCCTCGACTGCAGCGTGAGGTTGTGGGACGTGGCCGGCCGCCGCACCGTCGCCACCCTCACCGGCCACACCGGCGATGTCTACTCGGTGGCCTTCAGCCCGGACGGCGAAACCCTCGCCACCGGCAGCACCGACCAGAGCGTGAGGTTGTGGCCGACCCGCTGACCCAGTAGATCATCGCCGCTTCAGCCCTACCGCCAAAATCCGGTCCGATCCTCCCCGGAGGCCAATCCGGCGACCTCGTTCTCGATCCGCTCGGACAGTGCGTTGAGCACACCGGCGACGCCGCGCAGTGCGTCGTTGAGACGGTTGTGGTCCAGGGCATCGGCGGCTTGGTCGTAGGTCCCGGCGGGCCGTATCTCGTCCTTGTCGGGCACGTGGTCGTCGGGCAGGTCCTCGGCCAAGAACACCGTTTGCAGCTCGATTCCGGGCACCCACCCCTCCCATCCTTCGGGGGAGGCGTCGCCCGCCGGTTCGGGGTGCCGCTCGGTCAGCATGATCCGGCGGGCGATGATCGTGGCCGTGCCCCACGGGGCGGGCCCGGCGGCCCATTCGACAGGGTCCAGGTGGACGCTCATGTCGCGGGGCAGCGCGGCCAGCAGGTCGGCGAGCTCTCCGGCGTTGCCGATGGACTGGCCGGTCTTGCCGACGATCGAGTCGACCAGCGCGAACTGCATCTCCGGGTCGTCGTGGTAGCCGGGCCACGGCTCCGCGCCGCCCTCGCGGCGCATCGCGAGCGGCAGCGGCTTGTCCTCCGGG
The DNA here is from genome assembly GCF_053592655.1 of Streptosporangium sp. NPDC002607. Lineage (NCBI taxonomy): Bacteria > Bacillati > Actinomycetota > Actinomycetes > Streptosporangiales > Streptosporangiaceae > Streptosporangium > Streptosporangium sp. NPDC002607. The sequence goes on along the minus strand of NZ_JBSFWD010000010.1, from coordinate 71,201 downwards.
GAGGACGGACGGCCGTCGTCACTGCTCATGGGGTGCTCCCTGATCGGTGGCTGCCTTCGCCTCGGCGAGGGTCTTGTGGACGACGCCGACGGAGACCTTCACCCCGGCGGCGATGGTGCGGATGGATTCCCCACGCCGACGGCGGTCGAGGATCGCGGCGAGTTTGTCGTCGTCGACAACGGGGCGGCGGCCGCCGACCTTGCCTTGCTTGCGGGCGGCCTCCAGCCCGTTGAGGGTCTTGCGCACGATGTCGCGGCGCCGGTCCTCAGCCAGCGCGAGCGCCAAGTCGAGCAGGAAGGAGCGTTCGGTGTGCTCGCCGGCCGCGATGCCTTCCAAGACTTTGACGCCGACACCCTGCTGGAACAGGTCGTTGAGGACGATCAGTCCTTCGAGGAGGTTGCGGCCGAGCCGGTCGACCTCCTGAACCGTCAGCAGGTCGCCCTCGCGGATGTAGGACAGCGCGGTGAGGAGGTCGGGCCGGTCGGCGGTGGCGAGCTTGCCGCTGGTCTTCTCCTCGATGACCTTCAGGCAGATCGGATCGAGGGCGTCGTGCTGCCGCTGGGTCTTCTGCTTGTCAGTGCTGACCCGGACCAGGCCGATGAGTGCCATCGAGTCGGCACCTCCGTTCATCAAACGTCTCGTGCGACGTATCTGAACGGTAGCAGAAGACGATCCAAGATGAACGGGAAAACGAACACCCGAATCGGACACGGCACGCGGCGGTCCCGATGCGGCGGTGCGTGCGGTTCTCGTTCGTCAAACGTTCGTTAGACGAACACCCGAAGACGCCTCAGCCGATCACACCTCCGCGGCCCCTTTCTGCCATACCAGGGGGCCGTCCGAGGTGACGACGGGTATGGAGCGCGGCGACGAGCGCCCGCCCCTCCTCAACGGCGTGGCCGGCGGCGGGTTCCTCGACGGGAAGACCGTGCGATCGCGCCCATTTACCGGAGGCCTGGCCGGAGGTGCCCATCGCCTCGCCGATCTGCCGCCAGGAGTAGCGGCGCTCGCCCTGTCGGGCGGTCACCACGAGCTCACGGGTGACAAGGTTCAGTTCGGCGGCGAGCCAGCGGGCAGCGGCAAGCCGGGCCAGGACCGGATCATCGGGGAAAGCGCGGGTCTCTCGGCCGCCCGCTCGCGCAAGAAGCGGCGCAGGGCAGTCCGGACGGGACCTGCGGTCAACGGCTTACGCGGCGAGGAGGCCATGCACCTATTGAAACCTAAGTTTCAGCACTTCAGACGCCGCTCCCGGGCAGCACACAGCCTCGGCGGTGTCTTTCCGGCGTATTCCGGCCGTCTCCCCACAACGTCCACAACGTTCGGGACCACGACGAGCTGGAGGAGGGGCAGGCGTCCGCTCCGCAGCCTGCTCCCCCGGCGGGGCCGCGCCGCCTGACGGTGCTGCCCGGCGGCGCCACCTCCGATGCCAGCAAGTGGGCCGCCCCGCTGCCGTCGGCCCGCTCGGCCGTCGCGGCCGCGAGCGCGGCCGACTGGGCGCTGCCCCGCCGGGGCACCCTGCGCGCCGAGCAGATGCACCCCGTGACCCCGGCCGCACCGGCCCGGCCGCTCCCGGAGATCGTGGCCCGTGTCCTGGACGCCTTCGCCCAGGCGCGCGATGACCGGATGCACTCGGAGACCCTGGCCGACGCGCTGGGCATCCACACCGCCGAGGGCAAGGGCGACGCGGTGGCCCTGGCCGATCTGCTGCGCCCGCTGGGCATCACGCCGATGCCCACACCGTTCAACCGGGGCGGCAAGCCGCGCCGCGGCTACGCCCTGGCCGACATTCAGAAGGCTGCGGAGCGTATCGGCCGCGGGGAGCCTTCCCCGGCCGCCGAGGCTCCCTGAGGGTCGTCCGGCGGGGTGTTGGACTCCCATGTTGGACCCCAACACTCCAACACCCTCCGACGCCGGAGTCCAACACCCGCTTGAGCAGGGAAAACGCTCCGGTGTTGGAGGGTGTTAGACCCTCGGGAACCCCCCCCGGATCCCGCCTCTGAGGGCCCGAGACCCCCCTTCCCGCCCGACTCCTACACCTCCTACACCCGGCCCCGCCGGCGCCGCTCCCACCGGCCGACGCACCCCGCCCCGCCCATCACCCACCGTCACCACTGAGGAGACCGCATGCCGCTCATCACCGTGACCTCGTTCGGCTACGACCACCCCGGCGCCGCCCCTGATGCCGACATCACGCTCGATGCGCGCCGGCTGTTTCGCAACCCGCACGCCAACCCGGGCATGCGCGAGCGGACCGGCCTGGACCGGGCGGTGTACGACCACGTGATGGCCACCCCCGGCGTCGCGCCCGTCATCCGGCACACCGTGGCGTGTGTTCTGGACCTGCTGGCCGCGACCGGCGGCCCGGTCACCGTCGGGTGCGGGTGCGTGGGAGGCAGACACCGCTCAGTTGCTATGGCCCGCGCCATCGCCGCCGACTTGACCGTTCTGGGGATCGGCCTCGGCGTCGCCGTCGCTCTGACCCACCGCGACGTCGACAAGCCCGTGATCCAGCGCTGAGCCTCGCGCGGTCGTTGCGCGTCGCCCCCGGAATCCCGGCCGGGGGCGGCCCGGAGCGCCCACCCGGACGCTCGCCACAAATACATCAGGGGCCTCCCGCTACCAACGAAGTGGCCCCTGACGTCCCAGAAGGGAAGTCCCAGGATGACACAGCGCGGCAACCAGTGGCCGGCAGGCGCCAACTCCACCCCGACCAGGCTCACCTACTCCTGCTCGTGCGGGGCGGTCAGCTCCAGCCCGATCAACCACGACCACTCGAAGAAGAGGTAGCCGCGTAGCACCCCCGAACGGAAGCGGGCCCGAAGGATCATCCTCCGGGCCCGCTTCCGTTTCTCAGCATGCCAGCACGTTGGCATGCTGGCGTGTCATCCCTGCTCGGCGGGGTGTTCGGCCAGCCAAGCGAGCACGGCGTCGGTAACGGCCTGCCGCTGTTCAATATCCAGCAGAGCACAGCGTGCCCGAAGCTCCCGGCGTACCGGTGCTGGCAGGTAGGTGGAGAAGTTGACCCAGTTCTCTGACGGGCTGGCCTGCTGGCGTGCTGGCGTGCTGGCAGGCTCAACCGGCGGGTCCTCCGGCTGGGGTCCTGTGCGGATCGGCTCAACCTCAGCCGTCAGGCGCATCGTGGACGTCTGTCCAGGCCGAGAACGAGGAGTCGAGCGAGCAGGCGTGGACGAAGTCATGCGGCCGCCTTGTCGAGTGCGACGAACAATCGCTCGGCGAGCATCTCGTAGAGGAACGCCATCTCGGACGCGTTGCTACGGCCCAGCGACCGCAGGGGAACGGCCGCGTCGGCGGCGTCCTTGATGGGAGCCCGCTCGGGAACATGAGGAGTCCATATCCGATCGGCGCCGAACAGGTCGGGGAGTCCGTCGAGCTGGAAGGCATGGGCGCCCACGGTCGCGCGCACCCGTGAGACGACGTACCCAAGGATCGGCAGGCCGGGCACGCCCAGGTCGCCGGCTCGATCGGCGATGAAGTCGCGGAGACGGACCGCGCCCTCCACGCTGTCGTATTCCGGTTCGACCGTACAAACCACGGCGTGCGCGGCGGCCAGAGCGAGCTGGGTGAGGTGGCCAAGGCTGGGAGGACAGTCCAGGAGAACCAAGTCGTAGTCGTCGTCGACGCCTTCAAGGGCTTTGCGCAGTCGGAAGACAGCGCCGATGACGCCAGCTTCGGAGACCCTGTTTTCCAGGTCGAACCGGGCCGGGATGAGGTCGATGCGCTCGCCGATCTCCTGTTCCCACTGGCAGGGGTAGATGGCGTCGGCCGCGACCCCTGGGGCATCAGCTTTGATCGCCTCGGAGATCGTGGGTACGGGCTCGGAGGGATCCCAGCGGAACCCCAGTCGACGGGAGGCATTGGCCTGGGGGTCGAGGTCGACTACCAGGACGCGGCGGCCGAGGGTCGCGGCGGCTGCGGCGGTGTTCACGGTGTAGGCGGTCTTCCCTGCCCCGCCTTTGTGATTGCCGACGACCACGCGGCGAGGTTGCTGTGTCATGGGTGCCAGGATGCCAGGAACACGTCAGCACGTCAGCATGTGAGCGTGCTGACACGCTGGCATGCCAGCACGTTGGCGTGTTGTTCCCGGTGGCAAGGCCCGACGAAGGAGGGCCGCGGCAGTCGATCGCCCCGACCATCTACGGCCCCGGCCCGGACGGGCGATCGTCACGGCCTCGCCACGATCCCCCGAAGTCGGGGACACGGCCGGGGCCCGCGAGTCAGGGTCGGGGCCATGCGAGAGGTGACCTTGCTGGGTGGCCCCTTGGACGGGGCGACGGTACCCGGGCCGATGGTGCTGGCGGACGAGGCGTTGGAGACCGGGGCGTGCATGGTCGTCCCCGGTGAGGAGCGCCAGGCGGTGTACGAGCCGCTCCAGGACGCCGATCCCTGGATCTGGCACTACCGCGGAATGCTGTCGCTCTGACGTTGCTGGGTTGGGCGGCCTCGGTGAGCGGGACCGAGCGCGCGTGGCGGCGGCGGCCGGGACCGGCCTCCAGGCCGCATGCCCGGCCGGCGCCGCCGGACCGCGCGGAGGGCCGCGCGGTCGCAGGGCCGCCCTTGACCCCTACAAGAACAATTCGGCAACTGGTCGACTAGACATCAGCAGAAATCGAAAGAGCTGGCCGACTTGTGCGGCCGACCAGTCTCGGGGTTCAAGACGAGCACCCGGTCGTTCAGGCGCGGGCGCGCGGGATCGGTCCAGGTCACTTCGGGGATGTCGGCCCAACGCCGCCCGCTGCACCCCACGTCCCACTGGCGTGTCAGCAATCCGGCGTCCTTCCGGACCACGAGGATCCACTCTGAGAACCAGTCCCATTTTCCGTACTCGACCCTCATCGTCAGGCCCGTGCCGGCCGGGCCGGGGATCACCTCATCGGTGCCGCGGGAAGGCAGGGCGAAGCGCGCTGACACAACCACCCAGACCATCGCGAGCACGACCGCGGGCACAAGATAACCCTTGCCGAAACGGAGCCACCCAGCACCGGCGATCAGGAGCGCCGCCACCCCGGTCAGCACGACCGGCTGATTGAGGAACACGTAGTGCCCAGCGGCACCCACCAGGGCGACTGCAATGGCCAGAACCCCCAGGAGGAAAAGGACGCCGGCGGACGACGTCCGTGAATTCGAACTCATGGCGGCACGCTACGGACCGGGACTTGCGCCCCACTGGGGAGCGTATGACTGAGCGTTAACGGGTCGAATCGGGGATTCGAGGGCCGTAGCTGTGCACCAGGGCGTGAGGTTCCTCAATTCCGGCCTCGTCGGCCCGCTCCTGGTGCTCGTCGACGGGGCGCTCGGTTCTTTCGGCAACCGCCGATCGAGGGCCTGGGCGTCGCGGGCCGGGACCGGCCGGAGAGCCGCAGGTTCCTCGACCCTAGGGACGGCGAGCACCGCCGATGTGTACGGGAAACTGGTCACCGGCTTGCGTGGATACGGTCCTGCTCGTCCGGGGTGCCGATGAGCGAGGCGTCGGCCGGATCGAAGATCGCGCCGGTGTCGGTGAGCGAGGCGGGTCTGCCCGGTTGGAGGAAGGACACGAGGTGCTCGGTGTCCGGGCCGTCGACCTGGCAGCGGTAGGCGTCCCGGCGGGCCCCGTTCACCAGCAGGCGGACCTTCAGCCGGTCCGCCGCCCGGCACAGCTGTTGAAGGGCCCCGAACAGGTCGTTGCCCTGAGCGATGATCTGTGGCTGGTCGAGGTGGGCGCGCTCGTCAAGCTGGAAGGCCAGCGTCCACGGCTCGTGCCTGCGGACGGTCACCAGCGCGCGTGCGGGCTCGCCGTCGCGCAGGATGCCGATCTTCATGGGAGCCCCCTGGACGATTTTCCCCCACGGCTGGCCCGGCGCCGGCATCTCGTGGTATCTGGTGTGGCACGCCAGGCACTCCCACTTCTCCGGGCCAGGGATGCAGCCGCCGAGAACGAACAGCCCGGCCTGCACACCCCGTTCCAGTGCTTCGGTGAAATTCGGGTACCCGTACATCACCGGGGCCACCCTGCCCCCGTCGCACCGAAGGCACAACGGGCGCCAGTCCTCCCCCCTGTCCCCAGCCCTGTCCTCGACACGGCCCATCCCGGCCCCCTCAGCTCAGCTGATCATCGGCGATGATCGTCACGACGGTATAGACGCCGTTCTGGCCCGCCGGGTTCGCGCCGCCGTACCACGCTCGGCAATATCGAAGGCGCCCGCGGTGGCGGGCGCCCTGGAAGACGTGGAGAAAAGTCTCATCCGCAGTCCGGGAGCCTGTGTTCTCCTAGAGGCTTACGCCCCTCATCTCTGTGGAGGAACGCGCGTGCAGAAAATGTCCCCTGCTGCGGAACGGCTTGTCCGGCTCATGCTGCTGCTCCCATCCGACCCGGGCGAGCCACTGTGGGACAGCGTGGCCGACGACTGCGGAGACCTCCCCACCGTCATGGCGATCGGTGGATGGGTTAGCGACACGGGGCATGACGAGCATCCGAACGAAAAGTCCCGTTAAGCCGGAAAGAGGCAACGGCGGTCGGCACACAGGACAGAACATTCACTCTGTCCGGTTCCCGGGGCGGCGTCTGACCAGGTCAGCGCAGCCAGACCGCTGCGGAAACCAATCCGGCCCCACGCCGGGCACGGCTATCCACAGCCGAAACCCCGGCTTCCGCCTCCACCGCCTGACCAGCCCTATTAGCCCTTTCCGGCTTACTTGGTCTGCCCCCCAGTAGATCATCACCGTTGCAGCCCTCCCGCCACAATCCGGTCCGATCCTCCCCGAAGGCCGGTGGCCACCGCGCGACAGGATGATCTCTGCTTTCAAGATCCCCGACAGCGTCAAGTACTGAGACGCGGACACCAGTGATCGACAAGTCGCTTCTCAGCTCCCTCGGCGATGATGGCCGCGTCATCGCTGCATCCACGGCTGAAAGGACAATCATGCAGGACCTCGACGACATGCGGGCACTCGACGACGCCGAGCTGGCGGCGGTCTACGGCGGCATGAACAAGAGCGAACTGACCATCCTCTCTAAGGACTAGCTCACCGAGTAGGTCCGGGAAGCGCCTGGGGTCAGAAAGGTTTGCCCTACCATGGGTGATCTGGATGTGATCGGTCCTTTGATCCCAGGCGATACCCTCTACGCGCACATCGCGGTCGAACTTCGTCACGCTGAACACCGCCCCGTCCCTGTGACGCGCGGTGCTGATTGGCAGGGTTTCAGCGACGTTATTTGGCAGAGTCAGTTGGTGCCGATGACGAGGGCGTCCCGTGCGGCATCGATGACTTCAGCGGTGACTCGATCGAGCCCGTTGAGCTTCATGACGCGCTCGGCCTGGTTCAGCAGGCGGGTGACGAGCCGGAAGTTGCCTGCGGTCGTGCGGGTGATGGCGGCAATGGCATCGGTTGTGGTGACGTCGGGGACATCCAGACCCAGGTGGGCGAACGCGGCGGCAAGAACGGCGACCAGTTCGCCGACGGCGAGAGTGCGGTAGTGGTGGACGAAGCCGACGCGGCTGTAGAGGGGGTCCCGGTAGTAATGAAGAAATTTTCAACGAAGTAGCGCCTGACCTGCGGAAACGGAGGAGTTGTCCTCCTGTGGCGGGCTGATGATCACTGCCGCTACGTTCGTTCCGGCTTTGTCCGGTACGGCACGTGGAGTGGTGCGTTGTCAGAGAAGATGTTCTCCGAGGAGCAGTTGGAGCAGCTGCGCTCGTTCCCGGAGATCAGCGCAGATGAGTTGATCCGATATTTCACGCCGACAGCGGCTGACGCGGCGTTCGTGAGTCCCGGCGGGCGAGGCCCTGTCGATCGGCTGGGCATGCTGGTCCAGCTCTGCACGCTGCCGTGGCTTGGGTTCGTGCCCGACGATGTGGCCTCGGCACCGCCAGCGGCCGTGGCCCGGGTTGCGGAGCGGCTGGGCGTGGCGCCGGCGGCGCTGCGGCTGTACGGCAAGCGCGAGCAGACCCGCTCGGACCATCTGGGCCTGATCGCCAAGTACCTGGAGCAGCAGACCGAGCAGGCGTGGTGCCTGACCCTGCTGACCAACTCGGTGGTCGCCTGGACGACGGAATATTATTCCAGAGCGGTGCTGGAGCTGCGCTCCCAGGGCAGGGAGGTGAGCGACGAGATCCTGTCGCACATCTCGCCCGGGCACAGCGACAACATCAACTTTTTCGGCGTCATCAACGTCGACGTCGAGGCGGAACTTGCCAAGCTCGACACCAGCGGCTGGCGGCCGCTGCGGCCCGCCCAACTGCGGGAGCTGGGGTTGACCCCGTGAACTGAAGTCCCTGAGAAAGGCGAGGGTCCCTTCCTCCCCCAGACAAGCCGGGTGAGGGCGGGGCCCAGTGGGTTGGTGGGCTCGGCGCGGGCGGGGCGGGAACGGTGAGTTCGATCTCGATGGCTAGCGCACCGAGGGCTTCCTTCTCGGGGCCGTAGATGCGGCGGATGTTGTACTCGGTCCGCGCCCCGTCAACGGCTGCTCCACGGCGAGAATTTCTGACAAATCGCTTGAGGTTCCACCAGATGGAAGGTGCAGATTCAAGCCATGAACGACGTGACGGGTCTATACACGATCGGGCAGTTGGCCCAGCGTACGGGGCTGCAGGCGCGCACGATCCGCTTTTGGTCCGATAGCGGCGTCGTCCCTCCGGTCCAAAGATCGGAGGGCGGGTACCGGCTCTATGACGCGGAGTCGGTCGTGCGGCTGGACCTGGTCCGGACGCTTCGCGATCTCGGGCTCGGCCTTGATGCCATTCAGCAGGTGCTGGAGAAGCGCGCCATGCTGAGCGAAGTGGCGGACCTGCACGTCAAAGCGCTCGATGCCGAGATCCGCACCCTCAAGATTCGCCGGTCCGTCCTGCGCATACTCGCCCACCGTGACAGCTCTACCAAGGAGATCGCCTTGATCAACGCGCTAGCCCGACTCTCGGCACGGGAACGCCAGCAGGTCATCGACGACTTCGTCGACCGCGTGTTCGCCGACGTCGTCGATGACGATGCCACGCTCGTCGCGGGATGGATGCGTGACCTCCCATCCGATCTCCCGGAAGACCCGACCTCCGAACAGATCGACGCGTGGGTGGAACTGGCCGAGTTGGCGGGCGAGGAGAGCTTCCAGCAGACGGTCCGCCGAATGGTCCTCAGTGGCGAGGAGAACAACCGCCTGGAGTACGGCCTCAACCTCCGGCCCCTGGTCTTGGAGCACGCAGGCGACGCTCTGTCGCGCGGCATCGCGCCGGAGTCGGCCAGGGCGAGCCTGATCCTGAAGCGGATCATCCCCGACGACCTTCCCGCAGAGGAGACCGCCGCCCTGATCACGTGGCTGGACATGGTCGCCGAGCCCCGAGTGGAGCGGTACTGGCAGCTCCTGAGCCTCCTCAAGGGCCAGCAGCCATCCCCACCGGCGGTCCCGGCCTTCGAATGGCTGCTGGCCGCACTGCGCGCACATCGCTGATCCGTCCCCCGCACCTTCCGACCCCGTATCCTTCGCCGTACCCATGAGGGGACAGCCATGCCGACCTTGCTCCACATCGACTGCAGCATGCGCCAGGACGGCTCGGTGACCAGGGAGATCACCGGGATCTTCGCCGAGGAATGGCGCCAGGCCAACCCCGATCACACGTACGTGTACCGGGATCTCGGCGCCTCGCCGATCCCCCACGTCGACGAGGCTTCGGTGGTCGCCGGCCTGCTGCTCCAGGAGGGGCTGAACGAGGACCAGCGCCGTGCCTGGTCCGTCTCCGAGCCGCTGATCAAGGAGCTCCGCGCGGCCGACACCATCGTGCTCGGTGTACCCATGTACAACTACTCGATCCCGTCAGTGCTGAAAGCGTGGTTCGACCGGGTTACGGTCAAGGAACATATGATTCAGGAGCCGATGAGCGAGGGCCTGCTGACCGGGAAGCGGACGATCGTGGTGACCGCCCGGGGTGGCTCGTACGGCCCGGGCACCCCTCGCGAGTGCTACGACTTTCAGATGCCCTATCTGCGAGCCCTGCTGGAGCAGATCGGCCTGGACCGCAACCTCGAGTTCGTCCATGTCGAGATGACGCTCGCGCACTCTGTCCCCGCGCTGGAGCAGTTCAAATCGATTGCCGACACCTCCCGTGAGGAGGCCGCCAACAACGTGCGCAAGCTGGTCCTGGCCGGCTGAGGACGCGTTCTCCGGGATCCGACGAAAGCCGTGGCCCGGTCCAGGAGGTCAATCACGTAGGCCCCCGCTCGAGTCGGTCACCAGCCCAAAGTAGCGCTTTGTAATCACTTTCACGGATAGTGATGGCGCGGAGCGGCTCGCGGCCGTTTCGTAAACGGTCGCCTATGAAACAGCGGCCCGGCGTCCGGCCGTCCAGGGCGTTCCCGCCCCGATCATGTTCCATGAGTCGTTTCAAATCCCTGGAGCTTTGAAACGCATCCATGAAACGATCGTGGGTGAGCGACGACGACTTCTCCCGCGTGGAAGCCTTCGACTGCCCGATGTCCTCCTGCGTCGCCCCGGCCGGATCGCCCTGCCGCACCGGCCGGGGCAAGGTGGCCGCCCAGTACCACACCGCCCGGTTCCGGCTCGTGCCGTCCCTGGCCAAGGTACTCAACGTGCCGACCCCGGCACTGCGCAAACCCGGCACCGCATGGGTGGAACTACCCCGACCCACCGCCGGCACCCGGACGTCCGGACACGCCAAGATCGGCTACGCCCGCGCCTCAACGGTACGCCAGTCGCTGCAGACCCAGCTCGACTCCCTCCAGACCGCCGGAGTCACCCGGATCTTCTCCGAGAAGATCTCTACCCGCGCCACGCGGCGCCCCGAACTCGAGCGGGCCGTCACCCTGGCCCGGGAGATGCGCGCCTCCGGCGTCGCGGTCACCCTGGTCGTCCACGAGCACAAGCGGCTCGGCCGCGGCCTGGCCCTGGCCGAGCTCGCCGAACAGCTGCGCGCCTGCGACGTCGGCCTGGAGTTCCTCACCGGCGAACTGCAAGGCAGCCACGATCCGTCCGGCGTGGTGTTCACCGTGCTCGCTGCCCTGTCCGGGATGGAACGCGAATACATCCGCGACCGCACCCTGGAAGGCCACGAGTCCGCCCGCAAGAACGGCAATGCCATCGGCGGCGCCGCCGTCACCGATGAGGCCATGCTGTCCATGGCACTGCATCTGCGCGACCAAGACCTCAGCCTCCGCGAGATCGCCGCCCGCCTGGTCATCACCCAGGGCGCCAAGAGGGGCCGGCACCCCTCCCCGGCCACCGTCATGCGCATGCTCCGCGACCACGACTCCAGCATCACCGAGCTGGGCGCCGGAGCCGACGATGCGAAGCAACGGCCGTAGTCCCTGGCCGGTACACGAGCCGCGAACTGTCCTTGGCGTCATAATCCAACACCGTTATCAAACCGAGACGCCAGTCGGCGGCTCCTGCGTTATCGCAGGTCAGACGCTACTTCGTTGAAAATTTCTTCATTGCTACTGGGACCCCTATTGAAACCTAAGTTTCAGCACTTCAGACGCCGCTCCCGGGCAGCACACAGCCTCGGCGGTGTCTTTCCGGCGTATTCCGGCCGTCTCCCTAGGAGGCGCCCTCGTGGCTCACCAAACGGTTGGTCACCCGGTCCGGCAGGGTCTGCCCGACGACCCCCGCGCGCACGTCACCGAACCCACCCCCTCCTGTCCGGTGGAGATCACTCTCGCGGCGCTGCATGGCCGCTGGACAACCCTGGTGATCCGCGAATTCCTGCAAGGCGACCGCACCTTCACCGAACTCCGCCATGCCCTGCCCGCGCTATCGGACAAGGTCCTGTCCGATCGGCTGGCGCACCTGACAGAAGCCGGTGTGCTCGATCGCCGCCGCCGGCCCGGTTGGCCGCCTCGGGTGCACTGCACACTCACCTCAGACGGGCACCGCCTCGGCCCCGTCCTCCAAGCACTATGGGACTGGGGCGCACAGCACCAGCCACCACTCCCGTCGACCGAAGCCCGACAGCGCTGAGCCCATACCGTCGCCGAAAGCGCCACACACAAGATCTGTGGGACCCCCACTAGCTTCGGCGCGGCGAGCGAGCCGGTCAGGTGGGGGCTTGATCAGGCTTCTTTGGGCGACTCGCGCCAGCCGGATTCGAGAAGGTCGAAGATGGCGTTCAGCGCGGCCAGGGGATCGGGTTCCGTGCCCGCGAGTTCGGGGATCTCCAGGACGTAGCGGGCGAGAGCGCGGACGGTCATGTCGGAGGGGTCGCGGCCGCTCTCGGTGGCGATGGCCTCAGCCAGGGCTCCCTCGCTGGCTATCCAGAGCTTGCGTGAGTATTCCCGCAGGGCGGGTGTGCTGACGATCAGGTCGCGCTTGCGCCGCAGTTCGGGCGGGAGATCGTTGGTGAAGGGTCCCCGGGCTGCCATGCACTGGTGCAGGGCTTCCAGCACTGACTGGCCGGGGGGCCGGTCGCGGACCGCGGTGGCCAGCCAGACGCGTCGTTCGGTGCCGTCGTCGAAGATCAGCGCTTCCTTGCCGTCTGGCACGTGCGCGAACAGGGTGGCGATGGAGACGTCCGCCTCGTCGGCGATCTGAGCGACGGTGACGCCGTCGTACCCGTGCTCGCAGAACAGCCGCAACGCGGCGTCCGACAACGCCCGGCGGGTCTGTGCCTTCTTGCGCTCGCGGCGCCCCATCGTCGTCGGCATATCCCCATCATATCGGAACCTGGAACGCATCCGAATCTAGAATGGTTATAGTTTCTGAGTCAGTTCAGATTCGTTCCGAATGGAGATGCGTCATGGCAACCCCCGCAATCGTCGGCCCGCCGACGACCGCGTCCACCCGCCGCATGTGGTCGATCTTGGGTTTGGTGCTACTCGCCGACGCCCTCGACATGATCGACGCCACGGTCACCAACATCGCCGCGCCCACGATCACCGCCGAACTGCATGGCGGCGAGGGCCTGATCAAATGGCTCGGGTCGGCCTACATGCTCGCGATGGGCGTCCTGCTCGTGGTCGGCGGGCGACTGGGCGACAAGTACGGCCAGCGCAGGCTGTTCCTCATCGGCATGAGCGGCTTCACGATCGCCTCGGCCGTGGCCGGGCTCTCACCCGACCCGGCTCTGCTGATCCTCGCCCGCGGCGCGCAGGGCGCGTTCGGAGCGCTCTTGATCCCGCAAGGTATGGCGATCATGACAAAGACGTTCTCGCGTGACATGCTCACCAAGGCGTTTGCGTTGTTCGGGCCCCTGCTGGGACTCGCCTCGGTCGGCGGCCCGATCCTGGCCGGGTTCGTCATCGACGCCGACATCGCCGGCCTGTCGTGGCGCCCGATCTTCCTGGTCAACCTGCTGCTCGGCGGCCTCGGCCTGGTCCTGGCCGTCCGGCTGCTGCCGCACGACGACGGCGACGCGTCCACCGGTGTGGACGGGGTGGGCTCAGGGTTGCTCGCCGCCACTATGTTCGGCCTGCTCCTGGGGCTGGTCGAGGGATCGAGCAACGGCTGGACCGCCATCCCGATTCTCTCGATCGCGGCCGGCCTGGCGTTCTTCGCCGCCTTCGCCCGCCGCCAGAGCACCGCCACCGACCCGCTGCTCAAGCCATCCCTGCTGCGCAACCGCGGCTTCAGCTCCGGACTGCTCGTCGGACTGATCGTCTTCGCCGCCACCACCGGGCTGGTCTACGTCCTCTCTCTGTTCATGCAGCAAGGGCTGCACGCCTCGGCGCGAGACACCTCCCTGGGACTGCTGCCGATGACCGTCGGCATCATCGTGGCCGCGGGAGCATGCATGGCGCTGATCAAGAAGCTGGGCCGTACCCTCATCTTCCTCGGCCTGGCCGTCATCCTGATCGGCTGCGGTTGGCTGCTCGTCCTGGTCACAGCCTCCGGCACTGGCCTGAGCCTGTGGGCCCTCGCACCAGCTGTCTTCCTCACCGGCCTGGGGATGGGCGCATGCTACGGCACGATCTTCGACGTCGCGATCGGCGACATCGATCCCGACGAGGCCGGCAGCGCCAGCGGCTCCCTGTCGGCGATCCAGCAACTGGCGGCCGGTATCGGCTCGGCCGCCGTCACCTCGGTCTTCTTCCAGTCGGCCGGCTCCGGTTCCGGCTTCGGCCATGCCATGACGACCAGCCTCATCGTCGTCATGGCCCTCACCGCCATCACCGTCCCGGCCGTGATGCTGATGCCCAGACGAGCGCCAGAAGAACTCCAGCACTAACGCAGACCCGACCAGCCATCAACGCAAGGAGCCGGACGATGTCCTCCCTCCACAGCCCAGCCCCCTGGGACGTACGGCGCCTGCCGCACGCCGAGGGCAAGAACTTCCTCGTCACCGGCGGCAACGCGGGCATCGGATACTTCGTCGCCGAACAACTTGCCGGCACCGGCGCCACCGTCATCCTCGCCAGCCGTGACCCCGCCAAGGCCGAAGCCGCGCAGGTCTCGATCCGCGACCGCGTCCCCGGCGCGCACGTCCGTCACATCCGCCTGGATCTGGCCGACCTCTCCTCGCTCAAAGCCTCCGCGGACGCCCTGAGACTGGACAGACTGGACGCGGTCGTCTGCAACGCCGGAGTGCTGCTCGACCAGCCGCCGCGGCGCGAGACCATGGACGGCAACGAGCTGATGTTCGCCACCAACCATCTGGGGCACTTCGCGCTGATCTGGTGGCTCGCCCCCCTGCTGACGGCCACACCCGCGAGCCGCGTCGTCATCACCGGCAGCTTCACGGCAAAGTCCGAGAGCCTGGACCTTGACGATCTCCAGAGCACGCGCGACTACCGGCCAAAGCGCACCTACGCACGATCCAAACTCGCGCAGATGCTCTTCGGCTTCGAACTCGACCGCCGCCTGCGCGCCGCCGGCAGCACGACGCTGAGCGTGATCACCCACCCCGGCGGCGCACTCGACTCCCTCACCCCTTCACGCCCGCCTGTCCACGTCCGAACCAGCGGCGAACGACTGCGCGGCCTGCCCGCCGGCCTCCTCTTGCAGAGCAAGGAGGCCGCCGCCTGGCCCGCCGTCCGGGCCGTCCTCGACCCGTCGGTGTGCGGTGGCCAGCTTTGGGGGCCTCGGGTATTCGGGATCCGCGGCCTGCCCACCCTCGAACCCATCCAAGGTCACCTGGCCGACAATGTACTCGCGGCGCGCCTGTGGACCGCCACCGCCAGCCTGACCGGCCTCGATCCAAGCCCGAACCTCAGGTAAGCCGACGTCAATCTCGATCGTCCATGAGGCCACAGTGCCGTAGCTCGGCGTAGATGTCGCAATCCACACCGAACCTGTAGGCCCTCCCTCATTTCAACAACTCCGAAGATCGTGTCACCGCGTACTCAACCTTTGTGGTCAGTACACCTAGCCTCGGCGCTGGGAGCACGCTCCTGGGAATCACCTCGCGCGGGCGCCGATCGTGATGGAGAGCCGTCCGCCCGCCTGGGCGGAGGCCAGTTCGGTCGCCTGGGCCGAGGTGGTGGCCAGCACGACGAGGGCGCCTCGCTCCGACTTCTCGTCCGGGGTGGCCAGGACCGTGACGTCCTCGGCCACGGTCGTCGCGGGGGCGGTGCCGTCCCAGGTCGAGGTGGCGGCGGCGAGCACGTCCACCACGTCACCCGGCGAGAGCAGACGCGCGGTCTCGGGGTCGGCGACGCGGACCGGGGTGGCGACCGTTCCGGGGCCGTGGGCGGCCAGCAGGCCGGGGCCGAGCAGGCGGACGTCGGTCAGCGGCTCCCCGCGCCGCGCGGGACCGGCCAGGATCTTTCCGGCGAACGGCGTGCCGGGTCTCAGGGCACCGTCGGGGACGGTGTCGGGCCTCAGGGCCGCGGGTGTCAGGTCGGTCCCCTTCAGCACGCCGCCGGGGAGATCCCTGGCGGCGGTCAGGACGATCACCGAGGCGGTGTCCGGGCGCAGGGCCAGCAGGGCGCATCCCATCGCCAGGGCGGCGACGAGGGCGGCGAGCAGGCGGTGACGGCGGACGAGGAGGCGGCGCAGGGCGCGCATGGCTGACTCCATGGATGGGAGCCGGGCGGCGCGGTGCCCGTGACGGGATGCCCGCCAGGTGGCGGGACAGGGACGACTCCCGCTGAATGGCGGGTTGACGATCCCCATGAAATGGGTGATCGCCGAGGTGATGTTTCCGAGGAACGACTCTTCCCGGGGTACGGGTTCGGTCTGGGAGGTCGAGGCTCTCTGGAACCCCGGAGAACGGTGATCATTGGGAGGCGGAGGCTCAACGGCGAGGCGAAGGGGGAGCGGTGTTGTGGACCGGGTGGTCTCCCTTGAGGAAGGACCTTCCCGGCAAGGCATGGGCTCAGTCGGGGAGGTCGAAGGGGAGCTTCAGGCCGTCCAGGGCGGTGGGGCAGGGGCAGGTGCGGTCTTCGGGGAGGGCGGTGACGATCTCGCTGATCAGGGAGCGCATCCGGGTGACGTTGGTGGCGAAGAAGGCGAGCACCTCCTCGTGGGTGACCCCCTCACCCGCCTCGACCCCGGCGTCGTGGTCGGTGACGAGGGAGATCGAGGTGTAGCAGAGGGCCAGCTCGCGGGCGAGGATGGCCTCGGGGAAGCCGGTCATGCCGACGATCGACCAGCCGTTGCCGCTGAACCAGCGGGACTCCGCGCGGGTCGAGAAGCGCGGGCCCTGGATGACCACGAGGGTGCCGCCGTCGGACACCTCCCAGTCGGAGGAACGCGCGCTGGAGACCGCCGCCTCGCGGCCCGAGGGGCAGTAGGGGTCGGCGAAGGCGACATGGACGACGCCGCCCTCGTCGTAGTAGGTCTGCACGCGGCCGGCGGTGCGATCGACGAGTTGGTCGGGGACGACCAGGGCGCCGGGGCCGATCTCGGGGCGCAGCGAGCCGACCGCGCTGGGGGCGAGGACCTGGCGCACGCCGAGGGAGCGCAGTGCCCACAGGTTCGCCCGGTAGGGGATGAGGTGCGGGGGGAAGCGATGGTCGCGGCCGTGGCGGGGCACGAAGGCGACCGAGCGCGATCCGATGCGGCCGACGGTGACGACGTCGCTCGGTGGCCCGTACGGTGTGGTGATCTCGACCTCTGTGGCGTCGTCGAGCAACGAGTAGAAGCCCGAGCCGCCGATGACTCCGATGTCCGCGCGAGTGCCCATGGCGCCGAGATTAGCGCCATGGCAGGGTACTTGAGGAGCCCGGGGGACTGCCTGTGGATAACCTCCTGCGGGAGTCCACACGGCGGCCTGTGGATACCGGGTGCCGAGATGAGCGCTCTGGACTGGGCTCCCGATGGCAGCTCTGGCGACCCTGGGCCTCTCGGCGGCCGGGAGCCTAGGAGGCCGCGGGGGCCGGGCTGCTCGCCACCTTCGCCGGCTTGGCGTCGGACTTCGAGTCCGTCGAGGTGGAGGAGCTCGACGAGTCGGACGACTTCGACGAGCTGGACGAGTCCGAGGAACTCGACGAGCTCACCGTGCTGGACGAGGACGACCGGCTGTCGGTCCGGTAGAAGCCCGAACCCTTGAAGACGATGCCGACCGCGGAGAACACCTTGCGCAGGTCACCCGCGCAGCTCGGGCACTCGGTGAGAGCGTCGTCGGAGAACTTCTGGACGATTTCGAACTGGTGGTTACAGGCACTGCAGGCGTACTGGTAGGTGGGCACGCGCTCCTCCTCATGTGGTCCGCGCCGATTGGCACTCTAGTGGCGCGACTGCTAATGGTACGCAGCCGACAAGCTTAAACGCGAGTTGGCGTCTTCGCATTCCAAAGGGAGATCTCGATCAGACGCCACGCTCGCCGTACCAGCCCGCGAGCTTGCCCTTGCGGCTGATCGCCCGCATCCGGCGCTCGACGGTGTCCCGGCAGGCGGCCGTCGTCACGACCAGGAGCTGGTCCTCGACCTTGATCCTGGTGGAGTCGGTGGGGACGAACGTCCGGCCCTCCCTGACGATCAGCGTCACCTGGGCGTCGCGGGGCAGTCGCAGCTCGAAGATCTCCACACCCTGCAGCTTGGACGTCGGCGGCACCTTGACCTGGAGCAGGTCGGCGTTGAGTTCCTCCAGCGGCGCCGACTCGACCTCCAGGTCGCGGGCCTCGTCGGGGGTGGACAGCCCGAGGAGCTTCGCCACGAACGGCAGGGTCGGCCCCTGCAACAGCGTGTAGACGACGACGATCACGAAGACCTCGTTGAACACGAGCTTGGCCGTGCCGTTCTCGATGGAGGTGGCGGCCCAGGGGATGGTCGCGAGCACGATGGGCACCGCGCCGCGCAACCCGGCCCACGACAGGAACGCCTGTTCCCGCCAGCTGAGCCTGGCGATGCCCGTCAGACGGGTCAGGAAGGCGGAAACCATGATCGACAGAGGGCGGGCCACCGCGACCAGGATCAGCCCGGCGACCAGGCCGGGTACGACCGCGGTCGGCATCTCCGAAGGGCTGACCAGTATCCCGAGCATGACGAACAGGCCGATCTGGGCCAGCCAGGCCACGCCCTCGGCGAAACCTCGCGAGGACGCGCGGTGCGGCATCCGGGAGTTGCCCATGACCAGCGTCGCGAGATAGATCGCCAGGAAGCCGCTGCCGTGCAGCAACACGGCTCCCGCGTAGGCGACGAACGCGAGGGCCAGCACCGCGATGGGATACAGGCCGGAGACGGGGAGCGCGATGCGGCGCAGCGCGTAGATGCCGAGCGGGGCGACCGCCAGGCCGATGGCCGCGCCCACCACCAGCTCGAAGAGCACGTCGAACAGCGCGACCCCGAGGCTGGGCGAGGTGGCGGTGCTCAGCAGCATCACCGCGATCACCGTGGGCGCGTCGTTGAAACCCGACTCGGCCTCCAGGATGCCCGCGAGGCGCGGCGGCAGGGGCAGGCGGCGTAGCACGGAGAAGACGGCGGCGGCGTCGGTGGAGGCGAGGATCGCGCCGAGCAGCAGCGCGGTCCGCCAGTCCAGGCCGAGGATCAGGTGCACCGAGATCGCGACGGCCGCGATGCTCACCCCCACGCCGACGGTGGCGAGCACCAGGGCGGTGGGAATGGCTCCCTTGACGTGGCTCCAGGTGGTGGTCAGGCCACCCTCGGCCAGGATGATCGCCAGCGCGATCAGGCCTATCTGCTGGGCGAGCTCAGGGTTCTCGAACTGCAGCCCGAGCCCGGACTCACCGAGGAGCACTCCGAAGCCCAGGAAGATCAGAAGGCTGGGCAGTCCGCTCCAGTGGGCGACACGTACGGCGACGACGGCCGCGATGACGACTCCGGCACCGAGAAGCAGCCAGACGTCCAGCCCCATCTGGTCCCCTCTCTGTCTGTGGGGACCATTGTGTCGCATTCGAAAAGGGCGTCACACACGTCCCACGCGCACAGCGGGTCACAGCCCGGGTGCACACCGGCCCGGGACAGGCGGTGATTGTGTGTTCAAGATGCCGACTCCGGTGACTCACCGTGGTCGGGCACATGTTCCCGGCGCCGGTTGTGGAGATCTCCGGGCCGGTCGTGTGCCCGGGGCGTTGGTGTCGGGGGTTTCCTGGGGCGATCGGACGCTCGCGTGCCGGCTCAGGTGCCCGTGGCGCCCGTCCTGAAGATCCCCTCGGGCGTCGCCGCGTAGCGGACCGCCACGTCGTGCGGCTCGGCGGGCACGTCGTCGAGCAACTCGCCCTCGTGCAGCAGCGCCACGGTCGGCACGTTCGGGCCGACCCTGGCCAGTGCCCGGTCGTAGGAGCCGCCGCCCCGCCCGAGCCGTACCCCGGTGGACCTGTCCACCGCCAGCGCGGGCACGATCACCAGTGCCGCGGTCCTGATCGCGTCGACGCCGCGGCGGGTGTCGACCGGTTCCATGATCCCGAAGCGGCCGGGGGCCAGGGTGTCCGGGCCGTCGTACACGGCCCAGTCGAGATCGGCGTCGTCGCGGAGCACGGGCAGGATCACGGTCGCGCCGTGCTTCCACAGGGCGAAGACCAGCCCGTGGGTCGCGGGCTCCGTCCCGATCGACCAGTAGCACGCGATGAGCCCGGCCATCTGGACCCAGGGCCGGTCCAGCAGGGATTCCCTGATCTGGACGGAGGCCGCATGGCGCCGCTCATCGGGGATCGCGGCCCGCGCCGCCTCGATAGTGGCACGCAGCCTCAGCTTGTCCACGGGTCCCTCCACTATGGTTTCGGTTATGGCCGACTTCGATGCTGTGACGAAAGCCGTTGTCCCCGCGGCGGGTCTGGGCACCCGTTTTCTTCCGGCGACCAAGGCGACCCCCAAGGAGATGTTGCCGATCGTCGACAAGCCCGCGATCCAGTATGTCGTCGAGGAGGCGGTCTCCGCCGGACTGCTCGACGTCCTCATGGTCACCGGGAAGAACAAGCGTTCCATCGAGGACCACTTCGACCGGGCGATCGAGCTTGAGGAGGCCCTGGAGGCCAAGGGCGACGACGAGCGCCTCTCCCAGGTACGCGAGCCCGCGGACCTGGCCACCATCCACTACGTACGGCAGGGCAGGCCGCGCGGCCTCGGCCACGCGGTCCTCTGCGCCAAGCAGCACGTGGGCGACAACCCCTTCGCGTGCCTGCTCGGTGACGACCTCATCGACTACCGCGACGAGCTCCTCAAGCGCATGATCGAGGTACGCGGCGTGCACGGCGGCAGCGTCATCGCGCTGATGGAGGTCCCCAGGGAGCAGGTCTCCCTGTACGGCTGCGCCGCCATCGTGCCCACCGACGAGGACGACGTGGTCAGGGTGACCGACCTGGTGGAGAAGCCCCCCGCGGACGAGGCCCCGTCCAACTGGGCGGTCATCGGCCGGTACGTGATCGACCCGGCCGTCTTCGAGGTCCTGGAGAACACCCCGCCGGGACGCGGCAACGAGATCCAGCTCACCGACGCCCTGCGTACCCTCGCCGGGCGCGGCAACGACCAGGGCGGCCCGGTGCACGGAGTGCTGTTCCGAGGCCGCCGCTACGACACCGGCAACAAGCTCGACTACCTCCGTACGGTGGTGCAGTTCGCCGCCGACCGCCCCGACCTGGCACCGGAGTTCCTGCCCTGGCTCAAGGAGTTCCTGGCCGCGCGATGAGCTCCATGAGATCGGTCGACGACCACCTTTCCGACATCCTGCGTACGGTCCGGGTCCTCGCTCCGCTGGAGGTGGAGCTGGAGCAGGCGCTGGGCACCACGCTGGCCGAGGAGGTCACGGCCCCGGTTCCGCTGCCGCCCTTCGACAACTCCGCGATGGACGGCTACGCCGTGCGCGCCGAGGACGTCGCCGACGCCCCGGTGACGCTCCCGGTGATCGACGACATCGCGGCCGGCGACGGCCGGATGCAGGCCATCGGCCCCGGCATGGTCATGCGGATCATGACGGGGGCACCGCTGCCCGCCGGGGCCGACGTGGTGATCCCGGTCGAGTGGACCGACGGCGGTACCGCGCAGGTGGTGATCAACCGCTCCGCGCCGCCGGGGAACGCCATTCGCAGGTCGGGAGAGGACGTGCGCGCCGGTGACGTCGTGCTGCCCGCGGGCACCCCGATCGGGCCCGCGCAGCTCGGAGTGCTGGCCGGGGTGGGCCGCCGCCGGGTGCTGGTGCGGCCCCGTCCGAGGGTGGTGGTGATATCCACCGGGGCCGAACTGGTCGAGCCCGGCCTGCCCCTGGGCGACGGCCAGATCTGGGAGTCCAACAGCTTCGCCCTGATCGCCGCGGTCCGCGAGGCGGGTGGCGAGGGCTACCGGGCGGGGATCGTCGTCGACGACGCCGCGCGGTTTCTCGACCAGCTCGACGCGCAGCTCCTGCGGGCCGACCTGGTGATCACCAGCGGCGGTGTCTCGATGGGGGCGTACGAGCCGGTCAAGGAGGCCCTCGGGCCGCTCGGCACGGTCCGCTTCGAGCGGGTCGCCATGCAGCCGGGCATGCCCCAGGGCTTCGGCGTGGTCGGTGAGGACCACATCCCGATCTTCGCGTTGCCGGGCAACCCGGTGTCGTCGTTCGTGTCGTTCATGGTGTTCGTCCGGCCCGCGCTGCGGAAGATGGGCGGTCTGGCCGCCGAGCCCACGGCGACCGTGCGGGCGGTCACCACCGGGCCGCTCCGCTCGCCCCAGGGCAAGCGCTCCTACCTGCGCGGCGTGCTCGGCCCCGGCGGCACCGTCGACCCGGTACGCAGGCAGGGCTCGCACCAGCTCGCCGCCCTGGCCTCGGCCAACGCCCTGATCGTGGTCCCCGAGGACGTCGTCGAACTTCCCGAGGGCGCGAGTGTGGAGGTCATCCCACTGTGACTGGATTCACGCACATCGACGAGACCGGCGCGGCGCGCATGGTGGACGTCTCGGCCAAGGAGGTCTCCGTCCGTACGGCGACCGCCACCGGCAGGGTGCTGCTCTCGGCCGAGGCCGTGGCGCTGCTGCGGTCGGGGGAGGTCCCCAAGGGCGACGCGATCGGCACCGCGCGGATCGCCGGGATCATGGGTGCCAAGCGGACCCCCGACCTGATCCCGCTCTGCCACCCCATCGCGCTGCACGGGGTCAAGGTCGAGCTGGCCGTGGTCGACGACGGCGTGGAGATCACGGTACGGGTCAAGACCGCCGACCGTACCGGGGTCGAGATGGAGGCGCTGACCGCGGTCTCGGTCGCCGCGCTCGCTCTGATCGACATGGTCAAGGCGGTCGACCCGGCCGCCGTGATCACCGATGTCCGGGTCGAGGAGAAGACCGGCGGCAAGACGGGCGTCTGGACCAGGGGAACCTCATGAGGGCCCTGGTGATCACCGCGTCCAACCGGGCCGCCGCCGGGACGTACCAGGACACGTCCGGGAAGCTGCTGGCCGGGCTGCTCGCCGAGGCCGGGTGCGAGGTGGACGGGCCGAGGGTGGTTCCCGACGGCGAGCCGGTCGAGGCGGCGCTGCGCTCCGGGGTGGCCGAGGGGTACGACGTGATCGTCACCACCGGCGGCACCGGGCTGACCCCGGCCGACCTCACCCCGGAGATGACCCGGCGGGTGATCGACAGGGAGGTCCCCGGCATCGCCGAGGCGATCCGCCAGGTCAACCGGGAGAAGGTACCCACCTCGATCCTGTCGCGCGGGCTCGCCGGGCAGGCGGGCGGCACGCTGATCGTCAACCTGCCCGGTTCCTCCGGAGGGGTGCGCGACGGCATGGCCGTGCTGGCGCCGGTGCTCCGGCATGCCGTGGACCAGATCCGCGGGGGAGACCACCCTCGCTGACTCGTACCTTCACGCGGGCCCGTCGCGGCCGCTGCCCCGGCTCCCATGGCACGGTGGGCGGTGTTGGGGGGATGATGGAGGGCGTGGATCGACTTCGTGGCTGGCCGGTGACCCTGACGGAAGGTCCGGTAGGACTTCGACCGCTGCGGCTGCGGGACGTACGCGTCTGGCGGGAGTCGCGGCTGCGCAACGCGAACTGGCTCCGTCCCTGGGAGCCGAGCAATCCTGAAACCCCCCTCTTCAAGACCGGCCTCGGTCCCTACATCTCGATGGCCGGAACCCTCCGCAGGGAGGCCCGGCAGGGCCTCGCACTACCGTGGGTGATCACCTACGAGGGCGCCTTCGCCGGGCAGCTCACCGTGGGCGCCATCGTCTGGGGCTCCGCCAGGTCGGCACAGATCGGTTACTGGGTGGACGGCGCGCTGGCCGGTCGCGGGATCACCCCCACCGCGGTCGCCATGGCGGTCGATCACTGCTTCTTCACCACGGGGCTGCACCGGGTCGAGGCCAATATCCGGCCGGAAAATCACGCGAGCCGCAGAGTGGTTGAAAAACTTGGATTTAGGGAAGAGGGCATCAGACGTAGGCATTTGCACATCGATGGTGCCTGGCGTGACCACATTTGTTACGCGCTCACGGTCGAAGACGCGCCGAGAGGGTTGCTTGTGCGGTGGCGGCGGGCCCGTGAGGCGGCCGCCCATGGCGGCACTCCGCACGAAGAGGTTTGAAGATCTCACGACACACCGCATCGAATGCTCGTCAAATAGTGACACGCGGTCTTACGGTGCGTGACATGAGCACATCGAAGGCGCCGGGAGACCACCCGCGTCTTCATGCTGCCCGGAGGTGGCCGTGAGCAGCGTTGTCCTGTATTTGGCCATTGTCATTATGTGGCTGTGCGTGCTCGTGCCCATGTGGCTGCGCCGCGACCGCAACACCCTCGTCGAGACGACCAAGGACCCCGAGTCGTACGCCTACGACGAGGATTCCACCGAGACCCTGGTCGAGCCGCCGCACGCATCCTCCCCGGAGTCCCCGGCCGAGTCCTCCTCGGGGGGCCTTTCCGCCACCGGGACCATGTCGGGGTTCCCGCCGGGCGACGACGCGTCGCCGCCCGCCGGCCGGGAGACCTCGACGGGTGCCCAGGCCGGGCCCGAGACCCCGCCCGCACGCCGGCCCAACCCGCGGAGGGTCGCGGCCGAGCGCCGTCGCGCCGAGCTCCGCCGCAGGGGGAGGCAGGTGGCCAAGCGCAGGCGGCTGACCTTCTGGTGCGTGCTGCTCCTGCTCGCCTCCGTGGTGACGGCCGCCGTCCAGGTCATCCCTTGGTGGGGCGTGGCGCCCTCCGTGGTGCTTCTGGGGGCCTATCTGGCCATTCTCCGGGTCACCGTGCAGATCGACGCCGAGCAGCGGAGAGCGGCCGCCAAGGCCCGTGCGGAACGTGCCAGACGCGCCCGCCGCCGTGCCGCCCTGCTGGAGGCCCAGCGCCCGGTGGCCGAGGTCATCGACCTGACCGCGCTCCGCGACGAACTCTTCGACCAGTACGCCGAGACACCCCGCCGCGCGGTCGGCGACTGACGGTGGCTCTGGATGGCGCGAGTGCCCCCGGAAGTTTGCTAATCTAGTCCACGTCTTGGGGATGTAGCGCAGTCCGGTAGCGCACTTCGTTCGCATCGAAGGGGTCAGGGGTTCGAATCCCCTCATCTCCACAAGACGAAAGGCCCGATTCCAGATCATGGAACCGGGCCTTTCGCCATTTCCACAGGTCAGGTCCACCAGTCTCGTTTGGGCAGCCTGAGCCACGTGGCGGACGAGCCGATGATCGGCCCGGCGTGGGCCAGGCGCAGATCTGCGCCGGCGCAGCAGAACGCCACGGGGTGGCCGCGGTAGAGATAGGCGGCGAGGATCTCCTCGGCAAGGGCGTCAGTGGGGACGGTGTAGGCAACGCACGGTTCCCAGGCCGTGATGACGGCGCCGTCTCGGGCGACGTCTCCGCTACTGCCGCCCTTGGGATTGGCGTACATGCTGTAGCAGACCGTGCCCGGTGAGACGCGCTTGATGACGCCGGGAGTGGACGTGGTGTTTCCCCAGGGTTGGGTGATGACGCAGCCGCCCGGCACGTCCGTGATGCCGATGATCAGATCGGCGTCCGGGGTGTTCCACCAGGCCTCGTAAAGCGCATCGATGTCCACGTCGTCGGCAGGTGCGGCTTCCAGTCGCGCTGTCGCCTCGGTCGCGCTGACGTCGGCCACGCAGGCCATGCTCAGGCCGTCGTAGTAGAGGTCTCCCAGCGCGGGGATCAGACGTCCGGCTTCGGCCACGGCGGCTGCCTCGGCTTCGGACAGACCGGCATCCGGTGAAGGGAGGGGGAAGAGGTCGGGAGTGGGGCCGGCCAGGCTGAGGCGGCCGGGAGACCAGCCTGCCATCATGGGGCGCCACGGGTCCGCCCCGGCGGAGACGAGGGCTCGGGCGTTGTCCGTGCGGCCTTCGAAGACGGCCATCCACAGGGCAGTGCGGCCTCGATTTTCCGCGTCGACGTCATCGACGCGCGTGGCCAGCTCGGCGACCACTTCAGGCGAGCCGCGATCAGCCGCGGCGTGTAGCGGCTTTTCGAAGACGGGCACGTCGGAGTTCGGATCGGCACCCGTGGCGAGCTCGGCGCGGACCAGGTTGAGATCCGTCCAGTCGTTGACGCCCCACCATCTGACATCGTCGGTAGCAGCCATGACCCTCCTTGAGCGAACATACGGGACGTATGAACACCGATCATGACGTGCGAGGCCGACACATTCAGGCCGGTGCCGCGGTCGGTCTACGGAGGGTGCCCTCCGGCGGTCATGGCCATACCGGCCTGTGGGCGGCTGGGGGAGTCAGCGAAAAGTCAGCGAACCCGCTGACACGAGGGCGCACCGTCAATCAACGGACGTCATCGTCACAGCACCTGACGACACCAGATGGCATCCGGCGATCGGAAGTGGTACGTCCTACCAGGGTTCGCATCGAAGGGGTCAGGGGTTCGAATCCCCTCATCTCCACCAGGTCAGAGGCCGTTTCCGATCAGTCGGGAACGGCCTTCTGCATTGCCGGGTGACTAACTGAGTGACTATGTTGCTGATCATCACTTGGGGCCCACCCCAGGAGAAGTGGATTCGTTCGCGTGATCTAGCACGTTGCGACCACTCCCACTTTTCTCGGCCATCTGTGGTCGGATGGCTCCGCCCGGCCACCCCCGAGGTGTGATGCCGACCGGAAAGGACGATGAGTGGTGCCTGATCTGGGTCGGCTGGACACGGGTGATCCCGAAGCATCTGGTCACGATACGACCGGGCAGCACCCGAGTGGTCCCTCCGACCCCGGCCAGCCTGTCTCGTCCAGTTGGCCCGCACCCATCGGCCTCGCGCCACCGGACCCCACGGCCGCGGAGGACACGATTCCTACCGGGGACAGGACTTTGGAGATGCCGGCGGTGGCGGTGCGGCCAGTGTTTTCCCGCCGGCGCCTCGGGTGGATCGTCGCGCTGCTAGCTTGCGTGGCGCTCGTCGTCAACTTCTGGCGTTCCGCAGATCTGCTGGGGCATCACGATGACGTCGTCTCGGCGGTGGCGGTCGGGCAGGTGAACGGTCGACCGGTCGCCGTCACCGGCGGTGGCGGCGGTGAGAACGGTGACGGCACTGTGCGGGTGTGGGACCTGACCACGCGCCAACCCATCGGCGAACCGATGACCGGACACCCCGAGGGTGTTCAGGCGGTGGCGATCGGAGAGGTGAACGGTCGACCGATCGCCGTCACCGGCGGCTATGACGGCATGGTGCGGGTGTGGGATCTGACCACGCGCAAACTCATCGGCGAACCGATGGTGGCCAACCGTACCGGCTTCGTCTCGGCGGTGGCGGTCGGGGAGGTGGACGGCCGACCGGTCGCCGTCACCGGCGGCGACTGGGGTGATGCCACTCATAAGGTCCCTGTGCGGGTGTGGGACCTGACCACGCGCCAACCCATCGGCGAACCGATGACTGGACACACCAACTTCGTCGTTGCGGTGGCGGTCGGGGAGGTGAGCGGCCGGCCGGTCGCCGTCACCGGCGATGTTGACGGCACGGTGCGGGTGTGGGACCTGATCACACGCCAACCCCTCGGCGAACCGATGACCAGCCACACCCGTGTCTGGGGGGTGGCAGTCGGGCGGGTGGACGGTCGACCGGTCGCCGTCACCGGCGGCGAGGACGAGAACATACGGGTGTGGGATTTGACCACGTACAAACTCATCGGCGAACCGGTGCCGACCGGCCACACCTACGGGTTCTCGGCGGTGGCGGTCGAGCAGGTGAACGGCCGACCGGTCGCCGTCACCGGCGGTGGCGGCGGTCCCGACGATGACGGCATGGTGCGGGTGTGGGACCTGATCACGCGCCAACCCATTGGCGAACCGATGGGATACACCAACACTGTCTTTGCGGTGGCGGTCGGGCGGGTAAACGGCCGACCGGTCGCCGTCACCGGAGACGGTGACGGCGCTGTGCGGGTGCGGGACCTGAGTGCCTACACGCGATGAGTCACAACTGTCGAGGCCGGCGCTCTCAAAGGATCAACGCATCACCACTGTTCAGGATCCCAGCGTAGATCCACTCCGTAAAGATCAGTTATTTGGAAAGATCCGGTCCATTGCCTCGGCACCTTCCAACATCACGGGTCGGAGTTGCTTGCGGTAGACGGTTTCGGTGACGCTGGTGTTCCGGTGGCCGACCAGGCGGGAGATGTTCTCCAACGGGATGCCGGAGTCGGACAGCATTGAGACGAAGCTGTGGCGCATCTCCCTGGGCGTCCACTCCTTCTCGTTCAGGCCTGCCTTCTTGAGCACGGCACGGAACGAGCGCCGGACGTTGTGCGCGTCGAGCTCCGTGCCGACCTTGGACGTGAACGCGAGATCGTTGACCTGCCAGTTCACGCCCGCCGCCTTGCGGGCCATGTCCTGCCGCTCACGATGGAGTTTGAGGGCTTCCACACACCGCCTCGGCATGGCCGGCGTGCGCCGGGATTCGCGGGTCTTGGTATCGCCGCCCTCTCGAACCGAGTGCCAGACCATGATGGAAGGCGGAGTGCCGTCGAGGTTGACGTGTGACCAGGTGAGCGCCCGCAGTTCCTCCGTACGAGCCCCGAGCAGCAGCGAGAGCACGATGTAGGCGTGCAGCGCCGTCCCCTCGGACGCCTTGAGCACGGCTTCCGCCCGGTGAGAGTGAGTGACTTGGACGGATGCCCCTCCTTTCCTCTGGGGATCTCGCAAAGCAGTGCGACGTTCCGCTTCACCTTGTCGCGAGCCTGTGCGCGAGAGATGGACCGGACGAAGAGCGAGCGCAGCTCACGGAGGGTACGCGTGCTCAACTCCTTTGCCTTGTCGGACAGCCAAGCGAGTGCGCGCGGCCGAGTCGCTCGATGCGGCGGCGAGAGGAGGAGGCATCGAGCAAGACCGTCGCATACATGCGAGCCGCGCATTTTTGCGCGACTCGCATCTTTGCGTGGCTCGCAAATTTGGGTAGAGTGTTCGCATGGGGCTGAGAGAGCGCAAGAAGGAAGAAACCCGGATTGCGCTGAGCTGGGCGGCGATCAAGCTGACCGTCGAGCGTGGCTTCGACAATGTCAAGGTGGAGGACATCGCCGCCGAGGTGGGTGTCTCGCACCGCACGTTCAACAACTACTTCTCCAGCAAGGGGGAGGCGATCGCGGCCAGGCACTTCGACCGAGCGGTGCAGATCGCCGACGAGCTGAGGTCCAGGCCGGACGACGAACCCCTGTGGGAGGCCGTCACCAACGCCGTGTTCGCCCGGTTCGCGCTTGGCATGCAAGAGGCCGAGCGTCCGGCCGACGAGCGCTGGATCGCCGGTGTCAAGTTGATGAGCCAGCACCCGGAGCACCAGGGCGAGTTCCTCAAGGCCCACACGGCCGCGCAGGAAGCGCTGGCCGCGGCGGTCGCCGAGCGCACTGGCACCGATGCCGATCGAGATCTGTATCCGCACCTGGTCGCCGGGGTGGTCGGCGCCGCCATACTCGCGGCCATCCATCTGTGGCTCCACGGCGATGCGCCGACACCGTTCGAGGAACTGCTGCGCGACGCCCTCGGTCAGGTCGCCGCCGGCCTGCCCACGCCCTGACCCTTCCAGACCTTTCCCATCTTCCCTATAGAAGATCAGCCGGCCTGCCGCCGGTCGATCCGTCATGCCCGGAAGGAGCACCATGATCGCCGATATCGTCATAGCCGGAGCCGGGCCCAACGGCCTGATGCTGGCCTGCGAGCTGAGCCTGGCCGGAATCCGCCCCCTGGTCCTGGAGCGCCTGCCGGAGCGCATCCAGGACAACCGCGCCAACGGCCTGGTCGGCCAGGTGGTACGGATGCTCGACCGGCGAGGCCTGTACGAGCGGCTCGCCGGTAACCAGGACCCACCGCGGCCCGCTCCCGGATTCGTCTTCGGCGCGCTGCCCATCGACCTGAGTGTGCTGGACGACAACCCCCTCTACATCCTCCAGGTTCCGCAGCGCAGGATCGAGAAGATGCTGGAGGAACGGGCCGTCGAACTCGCCGTCGAGATCCGGCGCGGCCACGAGCTCACCGGATTCACCCAGGACGCTGATGGCATGACCCTCCAGGTCAGCGGGCCGGCCGGGCCGTACATGATCGAAACGCGCTACCTGATCGGTGCCGACGGCGGGCACAGCATCGTACGCAAGCTGGCCGGGATCGCCTTCCCCGGCGTGACGACCGACGAGACGATCGCGCGCACCGCGCACGCCGTCGTGCTGGCCGAGTTCGTCGATCCGGCCACCGGCGGCCTCGACATTCCCGGGTACGGCCCCATCCCGCCGTTACTGCACCACCGGACCGACCGCGGGTTGTTCGTGTACGCGCCCCTGCCGGGCGCCCCCGCACCGTTGATCTCCACTATGGAGTGGAACGGACAGGACGCCGAGGGGCCGCTCACGCTCGCGGAACTGCAGGCCAGCGCCCACCGCGTGCTCGGTGTGAACATCGCTTTCGGCCCGCCCGACGGCCAAGGGCCGCACTTGATGCGCAAGCTCAACGGCGGCAACACCCGCCTGGCCGAGCGTTTCCGAGACGGCCGGGTGCTGCTGGTCGGCGATGCCGCTCACGTGCACTCGGCGATCGGCGGGCCTGGGCTCAACCTCGGCCTCCAGGACGCGGTCAACCTTGGCTGGAAACTCGCGGCCGAAGCGCGCGGCACGGCCCCCGCCGGTCTTCTCGACACCTACGAGTCCGAACGACGCCCGGTCGCTGAGCGGGTGGTGATGTCCTCGCGCGCCCAATCCGCGCTGATCGCCCCTGGCAGCGAGGTCACCGGCCTGCGCGCACTGTTCACCGAACTGCTCGGCGACCCGCGCAACGTCCGCCGTATCGCCGACCTGATGTCGGGCGCCGACGTCCGCTACGAGGTGGGCAGCGACCATCCGCTGGCCGGTCGGTGGGCTCCCGACCTGGACCTCAAAGACGGGGTCCGGCTCGCCGAACTGACCAGGGACGGCCGCCCGCACCTGATCGACTTCACTGGCGGCGACTGGGGATACCCCGCAACCGCAGGGCTGCCCGGATCCGCTGTACCGTGCACGGCGCTGCTGCTGCGGCCCGACGGATACGTGGCGTGGGCCTCCGACGTCCCGCGGCCGGACGCGGAGTCCCGCGCATCGCTCCGGACGGCGATCCGACGATGGCTGGGATGACCGGACGGGCACACCTCGTCCCAGGTGAGCACCTGAGCCGGGCTTTTGCGATCGTTACTATTTAATCGGAAAGGTGTTTGAATGCGGCGAAACCCATATGCAGGACTCGCCGATGACGCCCGGCCGTACCCGACAGTCCGGGAAACGATCAACTCCTGTCCGGGAAGCGATCTCTGACGACGCCACCGCTCCGCAGGCCAGCTGTACTCGTGAACACCCCACCAGGGGCCGTTCTTGAGTTGGCTCAGGAACGGTTGACGAGATCCCGTCCGATCGCTTGATCGGGCGGGATTTCATCGTTTCCGAGGTCCTGTGGTCGCTGGGCGGGCTGATTTCGGCTCGTGCGGTGGCCCTGGCGGAGGGCGCTGGTGGTGGTGGACCGCGGTGAGCGCGTGTGGGACCGGCCGGTGGGCGTGCGAAACCCAACGGTCGTCGTGGTGTTGTGCGGTTGGTGGCGGGGCGGATCACTCGCGAGGCGGTGGTCTGCTGTCGGCTTTGGGCGGGGCGGGGTCGTGCTCGTCAGGCGTTGTCGTGTCCTGAGGTGCGGGCTCCTCGGGGCGGTCGTGGGTTTGCCGCCGGCTGAGCAGGATGTGCTGGTCGGCTAGGCAGACCATGAGCGCGGTCAGCAGCGTTTGGGCCACGCGGCCGTGCGCGAGCCGGTTCTTGGGGTCGCCGAGATCGATGTGGTGGCCCTTGATCCTGCCGTTGACGCCTTCGGTGTTGGCTCGGATGTTCTTGTAGGCGTCCTGCCAGGTGGGGGTGAGGTAGCGCCGGTCCTGGCGAAGCTTGTCTTTGATGCCGAGGTCGTCGGGGCGCAGCGTGATGGTCGACTTCTGGCAGATGCGGGGCAGCTCGGCCAGGGGAAGGGGCCGTTTTCTCTCGTTGTCGGGCAGCTGGATCATGGGTTTGGCGGCCAGGTGGGCGGCGCGTTGGCGGGCGTTGGTCAGATCCACCGCCGCGGGAGAGGCGGGCGGGGTGGGGCGGGTGCGGCCCCGGCGCGGGCAGGTCACCGAGGGGGAAGGGCCCGCGGCCGGACAATGCAGTCGTATGCGTCCTTGGGCGTCGGCGCTCTGTTTGAGCTTGAGCCAGTAGGGCTCGCGCGCTGCGATCAGCTCGTTCAGTTGCTCGGGTGGGGTGCGGACGGTCTTGTCGTCCAGGCCTTTGGTGGCGTGGATCAGTGGCGTGGGTATCAGTGGGCAGGCGAGGTTCCCGTCGATGAGCAGGGCGCCGTGTGCGCTGCCTTGCAGACCGCGTCGGTCTTGTTTGTAGTCGAGTATCAGGTGGTATCCGAGTTCGCGGGCTGGGCGCGCGAAGTGTTCGGTGTAGGCGCGGTCGACTGCCAGGGCGCCGACGGGCAGGCCGAGTGGGGCGAAGCCATGCAAAGCGATGATCGCGTTTTGGCCGACGCGTTTGTGCGGGGTGTCGATGACCAGGCCGAGCACGAGTTGCGGAAAGGTACCCAGGGTGCTGCGGGTTCGGGTGGCGGTGGCGAGGGTGGCGCTGTAGCCGAAGGTGGGCCGGTCGTTGCCGGCGCTATGGTGCCAGCCTGCGGTGATCTCAGTCGAGGCCGGGCCTTTGTTGACACGGGGTGGTTTGGCCCAGGTAGGAATGACGGTGGCGTCGATGCCGACATCGCCTTGAAGTAGCGGCGACCTTTGTCCTGGACGAGGGAGTGAGGATCAGGCTCGTGACGATGGTTTGCAGCAGGTCGCGCCGCCGCCGGTGCTCAGGATCATCGTCCTCCCAAGCAGCGGCGTGCTGGACGGCCTTGTGCTGGGGCAAGCGAGTGCGCCGATCAGTGCGGGCAGGGTCCAGCACGCTGGTGATCCGGTCGAAGGCTCGGTAGAAGCGTCGGGAACTGGCCAGCCGTTCGTATGGGTCGTCAGGGTTGATCGGTTTCAGGCCCAGACGGGCTTGGGCCGTGGGGCTGAGACTGAAAGTGACCAGCCGCCAGGCATCACAGAGGGTGGCCTTGCCGGCGTACTGGATGGAAAGCAGCAGTCCGAGCAGCACGGTGCGGATCGGCAGCCCTCGCGGACCAGGTCGTCCAGCCGGTTCGGCCTCGATCAGGGCAGTGACGCCGCTGTGGTCCAGCAGGTGGCTCATTTGGCCGACAGCGGCGTCCGGCACCTGCAGCGGTGTGTCGGTGAGCGGGCGCGGGCGGCACTCGACCACCCGCGTGGTGCGCCGTCGAAAGGACCGAGCGGTCATTGCGGGCGGCCGCGCAGCAGCGCGGTAGCGGTCTCCTCATCCAGGGGAAGCTCAGCCGGCCTTGGTGGCGGCGAGCGCCGCCACCAGATCGGCGGCCAGGTCGGTGATCAGCTCGTCCAGCCTTACGCGCAGGTAGAAATGCCCCCCGGGATAGCTCCGGCGGACCAGGCCGACGGTAGTCTGAGCCCCCCACAGCTGGAGCTCGGCGGCGTCGTACACCTGATCCTGCTCTCCCCCGAACACCGAGATCGGGCAGTTCAGCGGTGGTTCCTCGGTGTAGAGGTAGCTCCCGTACAGGGCGGCGTCCGCCTCGACGACGGGAAGCAGCCTCGCGGTCAGCTGAGGGTCACGCAGGACCTCGGCCGCCACGCCGTCGAGACCGGCGAGCGCCTCCAGCGGTCGTTCCGGCAGGTGGTCGCGGAGTCGCCTGGCCCATCTGGGGTCTTGCGGCGCGCCCATGGCGGACACCGCCAGCAGCACGGGTGCCGGATGGCCGAGGCGGCGCAATGCCCGCGCCGTCTCGAAGGCGAGCAGGCCACCGCTGCTGTGGCCGAAGAAGGCGAACTGCCGCCGGTCTCGATCTGCCGCCAGGGCCTCGGCCAGCGTCGCCGCCAGCACGCGCAGGTCCGTCACCGGAGGTTCGGCGCTTCGGTCCTCCCTGCCGGGAAGCTGTACGGCGGTCAGCTCGGCGAAGGAGGGCAGCACCTGCCCCCACGGGCGATAGGCCGAGGCGGTTCCGGCGAGATGCGGGAAGCAGTAGAGGCGCACCCGGGCCTCTGGCCTTGGCAGGTACCGCGGGAACCACTCACCGGCCTGCTGCCGCGACGGAAGGGACGGTGAATCCGGCGACTGTTCCAGGAGTGGGTAAGTAGACGACTTGATGCTTTCCAGGAGAGGGGAGTCGGGCGCATCCCTGTGTTCCGGAGTCGGAGAGTCCTGCGACGTGTCGCCGGCCGGTGACTCCATGCGTTCCAAGAGGTGTCCGGCGAGGGCGGCTGTGGTCGGGAAAGTCCACACGGTGGTGGCGGAGATCTTCATCGCGAGGTCGAACTCCAGCCGGTTGCGCAACTGCAACGCGATGAGCGAGTCGAAGCCCAAAGAGGCGAGCGACCGGTGCGGTTCGGCGGCGACGGCCATGCCGAGGGCCACCCGAATCAGTTCGCCCAGGTACGCCGACATCGCGTCGTGGCGCTCGCCGGTCTCCATGGCCATCAGACGTGCCCGTACCGTGCCGCTGCCCGCGGCGTCGTGGCGGTGTACCGGAGTCGCCGCGAAGAAGCGGGAATCCACCGCGGAGGGCAGGGTGGCAGCCAGGTCCTCCGGGTTGAAACGGAACACCCCGGCCCGTGCCCGGTCGTGATCCAGCAGTGTCTCCAGCGCGGTGACGCCTTCCTGGACGCTGATGGCCGCGTAGTCGCGGCTGGACAGGCGCGCGGCCATCCCCAGGCCTTTCCATTGACCCCAGGCGACGCTCAACGCCTTCAGCCCGCGTGCCCGCCGCCAGTCCGCGAACGAGTCCAGCCAGGCGTTGGTCGCCGCGTAGGCGCCTATACCCAGGCCACCCACCAGCGCCGAGAGGGAGGAGAACAAGACAAACCAGTCCAGCTCGTGACCGTCTGTGGCCTCGTGCAGTCGCCATGCGCCGAGCGCCTTGGGCCGCCAGGTCTGGTACACCATGTCCGTGTCGAGTTCGGCGATCAGGCCGGCGCTGACCACGCCCGCGGCGTGGACGACTCCGCGCAGCGGCGATCCGCCCACAGCGGCGATCGCCACCAGCCGCTCGGCGACGCCCGGCTCGGCGATGTCGCCGAGAACGACCTCCACCGAGGTCCCCGCGGCGCGCAACCGGGTGATGACCTTCCCGGCGTGCTCGGACGGAGCCGTCCGGCCGTTGAGGACGATTCGGCCCGCGCCCCGCTCGGCCAGCCAGCCCGCCATCTCCAGGCCGAGAGCACCCAGGCCACCGGTGATCACGTAGCTCCCGTCGGGCCGTACGTGTCTTGTGGCGGAACGCGCCTCGTTCTCCGGGGACAGGCCGACAAGGAGGGCCACCCGGCGCTCCCCGTCGCGCCAGGCGATCTCGTCCTCGACGGACTCGGCGAGCACTTCACCCGCGATCTGCTCGGCGAGCGTTCCGTGGGAGAGAGGGGCCGGGTCGAGATCGACGATGGTCGGCCGCAGCTCGGGATATTCGTACATGGCCGTTCGGACGAGTCCGCGCAGCGCGCCTTGGTCCAGGGCGACCTCGTCGCCGTGGAAGATCGCCTGGGCGCCTCGGGTCACCATCCACAGCCGAGGGGCCTGATCGGAGGCCGACCGGCCGACGCCGTCGGCTCCGGCCTGGATGAGCCGGAGGACACGCGACAGGCGACCGGCGGAGCGATCCACCAGGTCGCCGAGCGTGGTTTCGGACCCGTGGAAGGCGGTACCGACAAGCACGATGACGCCGCGGCACGACGAGTCGATCGCGCCGAGCGCCGCCGACACGGCCGCGGGCAACTCGCCGCCTCCCGCGCCGGGGCTGTACGCCGGGCCGGAGCCGGTGTCCAGATCGAACACGGAGCAGCTGGCGCCGGCCGCCCGCAGTGTCCTGCCCACCTGCTCGGCCAGGTCGCCGTCCTCACCCAGCACGATCCACCGGCCCGAGACTCCGGAGGACGGAACGTCGGCGAGCGGGACCGACTCCCAGATGGTCTCGTACAGCAGCGGGGCGATCTCATCCGCCGTGATCGCCGGCGGGCGACCCACCCGCGCGCTGGCCTGGTCGTCCGGGTGCGGAAGCGGCAGGTCGATCCAGTGCCGCCTGCGGTCCCACGTGGTGGTCGGCAGGTCCACCAGGCCGCCCGCCCCGTACCGGCGCGTCCAGTCGATCGAGACGCCCGCGCAGTACAGGGCGGCGAGCTGGAGGGTCACGGCCTCCGGCTCGTCCTGCCCGCGCCGCAGGGTGGGCAGGACGACGTGGTCGCCGCTGCGGCCGTCCAGCGTCTCGGTGATCGCGTGGACGAGGACGGGATGCGGCGACACCTCCACGAACACGGTGTGGCCGTCGTCCGCCGCGGCGGCGACGGCGCCGGAGAACAGGACGGGCTGCCGCAGGTTGGCCACCCAGTGGGCGGCGTCCGGGGCGGACCCGCCGCGCGGATCGTCCGTCACCGTCGAGTACCAGCGAATCCGCGCTGGGCGCGGCGCGAGGTCGGCCAGGCGGTCGGCGAGGTCGTCCAGGATCGGATCGACCTCGGGACTGTGTGACGCCACGTCCACCTCGATCAACCGGGCGGGCAGGTCGTGTTCCTGCCAGGACGTGACGAGCCGTTCGACCTCGGCGGCGGCGCCCGACACCACGGTGCTGCGCGGCGAGGCCAGCACCGCCACGCTGACTGTGCCGGGCAGATCGGCCATCAGCTGCTCGGCCGGCCGCTCCACCAGTGCCATCGCCCCCGCACCGGCGATCCCCGCCATCAGCTGCGAGCGGCGGCAGACGACCCGGACGCCGTCCGCGAGCGAAAGCGCGCCGGAGACGACGGCGGCCGTCACCTCGCCCAGCGAGTGACCGATCACCGCCACCGGCTCGACGCCATGCGACCGCCAGGTCGCGGCGAGCGCGTACTGGACGGCGAACAGCGCGGGCTGGAGCCGGTCGAGGGCGGTGATCGGCCGCCCCTCGCGCAGCAGCATGATCACCGAGAAACCGGCCTCGGCGGCGATCAGCGGCTCCAGCTCGCCGATCGCCGCGGCGAACGCGGGCTCGGTGGCCAGCAGGCCGCGTCCCATACCGGCCCATTGGGAGCCCTGCCCGGGGAACACCCACACCGCGCCGCGAGCCGAGCCACCGCCGGCCGATCCCCTCGCGGTCCGGTGGTCCGGCTCGCCTGCCGCGGCCTCGTCGAGCCGCGCGACGAGCTCCTCGCGTGTGGCGGCCACGGTGCAGAGCCTGACCTGCCGGTGCGAACGCCGCAGGGCCAGCGTGTGGGCGACGTCGGTGAGCCTCACATCGCCGGTTCGCAGCGCCTCCGCCAGCTTTCTCGCCGCGGCGGCCAGCGCGGCCGGTGACCCGGCCGACAGCGGGAAGGGCCTGCCGCTCTCCGCGACGACCGCCGGCACGCGATCCCGGCCTCCCCCCGCGGCCTTTCCCCGAGCCTGCTCGGGCACCGCGTCTGTGGCGTGCTCGGGCAGCGCTTTCCGTCCCCTTTCGGGCACCGCGTACATGGAGACTTCGGGCATCTTTTCCCAGACCTGTCCGGGCGCCGGACTCCCGCCGTGCCCGTGCGTCACTTCCGGGGCCTGTTCGAGCACCGCGTGCGCGTTGGTGCCGCTCATCCCGAAGGAGGACAGCGAGGCCAGTCTGGTCGCGGTTTTCGCCGGCCAAGGGGATAGGCCGGTGGGTACGAAGAACCGGCTGTCCCCCCCGGGGATCGCCGGATTCCACTGATCGAAGTGCAGGTTCGGCGGCACCAGGCCGTGCCACAGGCACAGCACCGCCTTGACGAACCCGGTGACGCCCGCGGCCGACTCGGTGTGGCCGAGGTTGGACTTGACGGCCCCGAGCGCGCAGCGGTGCGGGCCGCCGCCGTACACGTCGGCCAGGGCGGCGAACTCGATCGGGTCTCCCAGCGGGGTGCCGGTGCCGTGCGTCTCGATCAGCCCGACCTCGGCGGGATCGACTCCCGCGATGTCAAGCGCCGCCCGCAGCACCGCCCGCTGGGCGGCGGGAGACGGCGCGGTCATCCCCTGCGACCTGCCGTCCTGGTTGACGGCCGAGCCGCGTACGATGGCCAGCACCCGATCGCCGTCGCGCAGCGCGTCGGTCAGGCGCTTCAGGACCACGACCCCGGCGCCCTCGCCCCGGACGAACCCGTCCGCCCGCGTGTCGAAGGGATGGCAGCGCCCGCGAGGCGAGAACATGCCCCACCGGGATCCGACGATCATGTCTTCTGGCCGGATCAGGAGGTTGACGCCACCGGCCAGCGCCAGATCGGACTCGCGCAGCCGCAGGCTCTGGCAGGCGAGGTGGATGGCCACCAGCGAGGACGAGCAGGCCGTGTCGACCGCGATGCTAGGCCCGACAAGCCCCAGGAGGTAGGAGATCCGGCCGACGGCGGTGCTGTGGACGTTGCCGGTGCCGGTGTACGCGTTCATCTCCGCGTAGCGGCCGGTCATCCGCAGCGCGTAGTCGAAGTGCGACAGGCCGGCGAACACCCCGGTCCTGCTGTTGGTGAGACCGTCCGGCGGGATGCCCGCGTGCTCCAGGGACTCCCACGCAACCTCAAGCAGCAGCCGGTGCTGCGGATCCATGGCGGCCGCCTCGCGCGCGGTGATGCCGAAGAACGCCGCGTCGAACCCCGCGATGTCGTCCAGGTAACCCGCCCACCGGGAGGTAGTGCGGCCCGGGACGTCCGGATCCTCGTCGTAGAAGGCGTCCACGTCCCAGCGCTCGTGCGGCCCCTCGCGCACCGCGTCCCGGCCCTCGACGAGCAACCGCCACAGCGCCTCCGGCGAGTCCGCGCCGCCGGGCAGGCGGCAGCTCAGGCCGATGACCGCGATCGGCTCGGAGGCGACCGTGTCGGCGGCGGACTTCAGCCGGTCGGCGAGCCGTTCCCGCCGGTCGCCGGGCAGCTGAGCGATCCGGCGGCTCAGATCAGACATCGTCGACCCGCTCGAACGCCCGCCCGGTCTGCTCGTGCTCCCACACGGTCTCCTCGGTCTCCCGCAGGAGGAGGTCGAAGGCCGTGGCGGACGGGCCCGACCAGACGCCGTCCGGAGCCGCGGAGTGTTCGGCGAGGTGCTCCGCGATCGCCCTGATCGTCGGGTGCTCCCAGAGCAGGGTCGCCTGAACCGGCACGTCGTAGCGCTTTTCCAGGTCGCCGCTCATCGCCACCGCGTCCGCCGACGACAGGCCGAGGTCGGCGAGGGGGGAGCGCGAGTCGATGTCCTGGGCCCGCGCGCCGACGCGGCCGGCGACGCGCCGGATCAACCACTCTTCGATCTCCCCGGCGTCCCGGTTGGTGATGTTTCCGGACAAGTTCAACTCCTGCCTGCGAAGGTGACCACTTTGTACTCGCCGTCCAAGTAACGCCGCCGCGCGTCGGCGCGTCGGGGCTTGCCGCTAGAGGTCATCGGAATCTGGCCCCTGCAGACCATCAGCAGGTCGTGCGCTTCGATACCGTGCCGGTCGGCGACGACCCTGCGTACCGCGCGCAGCAGTCCGTCCCCATCGGACCCGTCGCCGTTCAGCGCGCGCGGGTCCATCTCGGCGATGACGATCAACCGCTCGGTGTCCCCGGTGTCCACGCCGAACGCCACCACGTGCCCGGCGCGCACGCACGCGTGCGCCGTCTCCACCGTGGCCTCGATGTCGGCCGGATGGTGGTTACGGCCGTTGACGACGATCAGGTCCTTGTGGCGGCCCGCGAGGTAGAGGTGGCCGTCGTGCAGGAACCCCAGGTCGCCGGTGCGCAGCCAGTGCTCGCCCGCGGCGTCGTCCAGGAGCCGGGCCTGGAAGACCTCGCGGGTCCGCTCCGCCAAGCCGTGGTAACCGGCGGTCACGTTGGGTCCGCGCACCCAGACCTCGCCGATCCGGCCTGGCGGAAGCTCCGCACGGCTGTCGGGGTCGACGATCGTGATCCGCTGGCCTGCCGGGACACCGCATCCCACCAGGCGCCGTACGTGTGGCGGGGCCTGCTCGTCCCCGGCGCGTCCGTCGGCCGATACGGCGCTCTTTCCGATCGGCGCGACCCGCCCCTCGGTGGCGGCGGCGCGGTCGATGTCCAGTAGCCGGGAGCCGGTGCCCACCGGTGTCGTGGTGACCAGGATGGTCGCCTCCGCCAGCCCGTAGCTGGCGGTGTGTGCGGCGGCGGTGAAGCCGTATGGCGCGAAAGCGTGGCTGAAGCGGCGCAGGGAGGCGGCCCGCACGGGTTCGGCCCCATTGAGCAGCACCGCCAGGCAGCTCAGATCCACCCCCTCCAGTTCGTCGGGGGTGGCGCGGTCCACACAGAGGTCCAGGGCGAAGTTAGGCGCAGCGGCGAAGGTCCCGCGATACCGGCTGATCAGCCGCAGCCACCGGGCAGGCCGCTGTACGAACGCGAACGGCGTCATCGTCACCGTGTGCAGGCCGAGGGTGAGTGGTACGGTGACGCCGCTGGCCAGGCCCATATCGTGGAAGAAGGGCAGCCAGTTTACGCTCAGATGCGAGGCCAGCCCGTACGCCCGCTCGCACTGCGCCACGGTGTGCGCGAGGTTTCCATGGGTCACCATGACACCGCGAGGATTCGACGTGGACCCCGACGTGTACTGCAGGTAGGCCACGGTGTCGTCGTCCACCTCGGGCGGTTCCCAGCGCGCGGCCGACGCCGGGTCGATCTCGTCAACGGCGAGGAACCGGTCCGGTGCCGCCGCGGGCTCCCAGGCCAGGAGACGCGTGATCGCCGGCAGCGTCGAGGAGGTCGTCAGCACGAGGGCCGGAGCGGCGTCGGCGAGCAGCGCTTCGAGCCGGGAGTTCCCGCGAAACGACTCCGGCGGGTACAGCGGCACCGCCCGAACCCCGGCGTACAGGCACCCAAGGAAAGCAGCGACGTAGTCCAGGCCCTGTGGGCACAGGATGGCGGCGCGGTCCCCGGGCACGCACCTCCGCAGCAGCTCCGCCGCGACCGCGCGGGCCCTCAGGTCGAGTTCCGCGTACGTCCAGGTGGTCGTGATCCCGTCCCGGGCGCGGTTGAAGTCGGTGAAACTCAGCGCCGGTCGGTCCGGATGCACGGCGGCGTGGTCGCGTAC
This sequence comes from Streptosporangium sp. NPDC002607, assembly GCF_053592655.1. Lineage (NCBI taxonomy): Bacteria > Bacillati > Actinomycetota > Actinomycetes > Streptosporangiales > Streptosporangiaceae > Streptosporangium > Streptosporangium sp. NPDC002607. Next base: position 30,403 of record NZ_JBSFWD010000010.1, on the reverse strand, counting down.
GGCCGCGACCAGTGAGACGGGCCGCGTGTCCGCTCGCCGGTTCACCGGGCGTCCGGTGAGTTCATCGAACGCCGGCGGGCGTCGAGGTTCGCGAGCACCCTGCGGTAGGCCGTCTCGGCCGTTCCGAAATGCGGCGAGGTAGGGATGGCCCGCGCCGTGGCGGACTTCGATGATGTGGCGTTCGGCCTCGGCGTGGCGTCCGAGGCGCCGGCACAGCGGGCTCGCGGGTAGCAGGGCGCCGGCGAGGTCGTCTCCACTGCCCGGCTCCTGGCCGGGCATCGGCGAGGTCGTCTCCACTGCCGGGCGCCGCCGGTGTCCGGGGCGTTTGCGAGCGCGTCGTCGGTGGCTGGGGCATCAGTGATATCGCGGATCGCAGCCTTGACGGCGCTGTACGCGTCCGCGTAGCGGCCCGCTCGTTTGTGCTCATGGGAAAGGTGGAGGTTCGTCATCGTGATCCTGGATCGTGTTTCTTCAGTTGTCATGCGTGCCGTGCCCTTGTGCCGCGCCGGCCGTCTCGGCGGGAACCGCTTCTACGACGGGGACGCTGTTCGACGAGGGGGAGGAAACCGCTCCAACCGGACCGCCTGGACGGCACTAAGACGAGCAGCTTCGCTGGCGCCACGAAGAGCGCCGGATCGCGGCCCACGCCGAGCGCCGTGCCCGCCAATCCGGGACCGATGACATGACCGCTGGCCCACGCGAAGGTGTGTGCCCTGTTGTACCGCCCCCTGTTCGTGTCGGTGGCGAGCCGGACCTGCCCGCGGCGGCGGCGATTTATCCCCTGCTTGCCGTCTGCGATAGTCCATAGATTCACAAGGACCGTTCAGCACCGTTGATGACGTCCCTGAATCCCCTTCTCGCCGGAGAGCATCGGGCGGGCGTCGGCGGACGGGCTGTCCTGGCAAAACCTAGTTGTGGTTGGTCGAAAGACCGGGCGCAACGACGATTTCGTTGTGGTTCGTGGAAAAATCACGTGGCATTGGGCTTCTCTTCGGGGAGGGGTTCTGCCTTAGTGTGCGGATCCAGCAGCTGGTTACCGTCATTCTGACCGACACCCCTTGAGAAATGCTTGGCGCTCCGGGCAGTGCTGCCTTGGCTACCGCTCCCGAAGGCGGCGGACCGGATAGCCGAGGGCGCCGGTGATGACGGGGCAGGCATCTCCAGGAGTTGCTGACGGACGGCGGCGCCGCGGGCGGCGGCCGCTGGAATGCCGATCTTGTTGGGAAGGGCAGAGAGACGGTCGGGACGGCAGGGTCGGCCCGCTCGGCGGCCGGGAACAGCCGGCGAGAGGCCCGGTTGGTGGCGGTGTTCATGTTGTCGCGAGCCGCGATGTAGTCCAGCAGCTGGATCGTCGGGATCAAGCGCCGCACGCCCCTCACTGGAACCGGTCAGCCGGAGCATTGAGCAGCCGCGCGTACCACCTCGCGTCGTGCTGGCTGACCTTCCGAATGAACATCGAACACCGGGATGTGTAACTCGCCTAGGCGAGATGACGATGGGAGTTCTCCGGCGGTGACGGGGAGCGCTTTTTCCGCCTTCCTGCGCTGCCGGTGTGGAGGAGGCCGGTCCCGGGCTCGCCTACGATCTGGACGGTGCTGGTGGCCGTCTACGCCCGTCCTGACGTGTGGGCGCACCCACGTGTCCAAGCCGCCCTCCATGAGCAGGCGCCTGCCTGCCCTTCGGAGCCGGTATGCAGCACGGGCCGCTCACCTGAGGTGTCCCCGCAAAGGAAGAACGTCCCACCCGCCCCGTCACCGGCAATCGCCTCCAGGGCATCACCTGATCGCAGCCTGATCACTTCGACGTGCTCGGTGCGGGAGACGTCGAAGTCGAACGGCCATGTCAGTGACTCGGCGGCCGCCGGAGTGCGGTGGATGAGGCCAAGAAGGAAACGGCAAAGCGCTGACAGTCACTGCGGGGCTTAAAGATCCTTCAGGCCATGCATCGTCAATAGTGGAACAGTCGAAGGCCGGTGCAGGCGAGCGCGATCTGGCGCTCCCGGCAGGCGTCATGGTGGCTCAATCGCCCCAGTGAAGGTCTGACCACGGCTCTCGATGGTTCCGCCGCCGAGCCGGCGCAGCGTGTCGGCTGGTGACCTCGCACGGCTACCGTGGCGGGAACCGCAGGGGGCTCATCGGGCTAGTAACCGGTGTATCGACAACATCGAAACGCGGAAGGCCACGTGTGAGCACCCCCGACGTCATTCCTGAAGAGTGGGATGAAGCGTTGCTGAGGCCTCGGTCGCTTGACGACCCCGGCTACTTCGACGACCTCTTTCGCCGGCATGCACCGCCGATCCACCGCTACGCCGCTCGGCGGCTAGGCAGCCACCTCGCCGACGACATCGTCGCCGCGACCTTCCACCAGGCGCTCAAGCACCGCCACAGCTACGACCCTGCCCGCGGGGACACGTTGTCGTGGCTGTGGACTATCGCCACCAACCTGATACGCCGTCACCACCGTTCAGAGGCACGGCTTTACCGCGCGCTCGCTCGTACGGGCGTCGACCCCGTCATCGAGGGCCACGCCGACCGCGTCGTCGACCAGGTCACTGCGGCGACTGTGACTCCACACCTGGCCAAAGCCCTGGCGGGACTGCGCAAGGTAGATCGCGATCTGTTGTTGCTGGTCGCCTGGGGCGAACTGACGTACCAGCAGGTCGCCGACGTGCTGGACGTCCCCGTGGGTACGGTCCGCTCGCGGCTGAACAGGACCCGCGCCAAGCTGCGCAAAGCTCTGGGAGAAGTGTCAAATGGATGAGATGAAGCTGCTCCAGCAGATGCGGGCCGAGATGCCTACGCCCGATCCTGACGCTCTGGCAGTGGCTGTCGGCTGGCGATCGGAGCACCCCGCAGAGCCGCGCCGCTCGAACCGCTGGCGCTCACCCGTGCTCACTCCAAACCTGAGCCGGGGGCTGATCGTCGGCGCTGTATTGACCGCAGTGCTGGCAGCGGTTCTAGCGATCGGCCCGAGCGTCGTGCCCGGTAGGTCGGGCAGCGCGACCTCCTACGCCAACTCCGCCATCGAGATCGAGAAGCAGAACGACTACTGGGTGGCCAAGATCAAGGACCCTCTCGCCGACCATGAGCGCTATGCCGAGGGGTTCAGAGCGGTGGGCCTGGAGGTGCGGCTGAGCCTCGTTCCGGCGTCCCCGGCAGATGTCGGGCGTTTGGTTTGGCTCGATGCGGACAAGACGGAGACCAGCCCGCCGCAGGGAGGTGATGGAACACCAACACCTCGCGTCCACACGGACATCTCAGCGGGTAACGAGCCGTCCGGTTGCCAGATCGGGCAGGGGGACTGCCGCCTTGCCGTACGCATCTCCGAAGATTTCCACGGGGCTGTGTCGGGTGAGTTGGGCCGGTCCGCGCAGCAGGGAGAGCCCTACCGATACCCAACTCTCGCCACAGACCCGGGTGAGGTACTCCAAGGCGTCGATGCGCACGAGCGGCCTGTGGCTGAGGTCCTCGACGAGGTCAAGAAGCGAGATCTTCAGGTCGTGTACGAACGGGTGACCTCCCATGACGAGGGGCCGTCCAACTACATCGGGCAGCAGCGCTACAACCTGACATTCGCGCCCATCGATGCCAGCGAGGTCGGGCCGAACTGGGTCGTCTGGCAAGCGCGGTCGATTCAAGACGGCGTGATTCAACTGCAGGTCTCGCCCGAAAAGCTTGAGCCGTTGCCGTAATCGACAAGCCGGTGACAGGTGGTACTCCACCCGTCACCGGCCCATTCGCGGTTTCCACCACCTGATCACACGTCGTCACCGATCACTCGTCCGACACCGCCGGAGGTCTCCGAGCAAACCCCATATCGTCGCAGCTCTCCGTGATCCGGCGCCTGGGCGGGTGCCGGGTCGACGCCTGCTGCCTGTCTGTCCGTGGCTATTTCCGACCAGCACAACGATGAACTAAAGATGAACTAAAAGGGAGCATCCAAGTTCTCATAAGTCCCTCATAAGCGATTTGAGTGACGCTTCGATCATTCGATCAGGCCTGCATTCAGGAAGTGTCATGAGACACGTACGGCCTCCTGCCGACATCTGCAGTCAACCGAGCAGCGTGGCAGTGATCACTGCCGGTGGGAACGTCACGGGCACCTCCTCTCCTGGATGTGGATGGACTCACGCGCTGCTGACGGAGAAGCCGCACCAGATGGGTGTGAATCGAATACGACATGGGATGACATCGGCCCCCGCCACGCCGGTGACGACACGCGCCGGCCGACGATGCCGAGTCCGTCACCTCCGCGTGCTGGGCACGGAGCATCTGCTCTGGAAACCCATATGACGACCTCGTAGCGGCAGCTCGCCTCCCCAGCAGTCTCCGTGCCGGATAACGAAGAAACCTGGGCCGGCCGTCGACCAGGTGTGTCACCACGCACGGCTTCGCGGAAGGCCGTAGCCCCGAGCTCTCGCGGCGCGACCTCGGACAGGTGGCCTCCCCATCGCCGAGTTCACTCCGGCCGGACTCCCCCGGCCGACATCTATGCGAGAGGACCCTCAGTGAGGTCGAGATGGAGAAAAATTGACCACCCACAACGTCGGGGACGGGTGTCCCGGCTGAGCCGGCTGGTCACGACGGTGATGACCGTCGTGCTCACCACGAGCCTGACACATGCAACGTTCGCCCCCCCTGTGTACGCCGATCCGTCGCCGGCGCAACAGGAGGCTTTGAACACCAGGCTGCACGCGACGGCCACGCACCTCAAGAGCCCGAAGCCGTACAGGGACAGTCTGCTCAGCGAGTATCTGGGGACACTCGCGCTCACCTCGCCGGGGCTGACCGAGGAGCAGTATCTCAGCCGGCTTCAGGCCGCCTCGGAACAGATTGACCAGAAACTCGGCTCGGAGGCCGACGCGAAGGACAGCGTGGACCTCATGTCCAGGATCGCCGAGGTGGGCGCGCGGGTTCCGGGAATGGAGGGGGTCGCCGCCACCGTCAAGAATGCGCTGCGCGACCTGGTCATCTCGCCGATCTCGCGGTACGACACCTGGTCGGACGCGCTCGCCGCGCAGCGGTACACCGACCAGGAGACCTCCATTCTCCTGGACGAGGTGAGCCTCGCCGGTGCGGGCCGGATCCGGAAGGTGGCGCTGGACCTGGGTGTGGATCACCCCGCGGTGCGGGTCTGGAACTCCCAGGTCGGTGTCCGATCCGGTATCACCGCCGGTGCGACGACCGCGGATTTCCTGGCGGACGCCGAGCTCAACGAGGTGGTCGGGCTCAGCGAGATTCTCAAGTACTCCCCGGGCGACCCCAGATGGCAGCAGGAGGTCGACAAGAGGCTGGGCGTCCTGCTGGCGGCGAACAACAAGATCATCAAGGACGCGGTCGAGGCGATCGACGAGTTGCAGAGCACGTACGACGGCGCGTTCCTCTGGAGCACCTCCGCTCCCGCGGAACCGCCCTGCGCGCCCGGAGCCGCCATCCGCACGGATGCCCTGGCCGACTGCAAGTCCGCCTTCGAACGGGCGCAGGAGAGCGCCGGGCAACGCGGAAAGTACATCAAGCACGTCGAGCAGGGACTCAAAGGGCTCGTCAGCGTCGTGGACTTCGCCGACAAGGAGAGCGGCAGGAGGGTGAAGTACCTCGGCGAGGCGGCCATCAAGGTCGCGAGCGCCATCAACGACTATCTCCCGAAGATCGCCGGGAAGGGATTGCAGGACGCCATCTTCTCCCTGGGGTCGGTGGTGCTCACCGGGAACATCCTCGGTGCGATCGGAGCCCTGCTCCCGCTCTTCCAGGCCGGTCAGCCGAGCATAGAGATGCAGATCCTGACCGAGCTCGGCAAGCTCCGCCAGGAGGTGGTCACACTCCAGACCGTCATGTACAAGCAGTTCGACGCCGTGAACAAGAATCTCAACGTCATCTACACCGAGATGCTGGGCAAGTTCGACGAGGTCCTGAAACTGCAGCAGGTGTCGATCGCCCAGCTCACCCAGATCCAGGGACAGCTCCACACCATCGAGCAGAAGGTGGACACCTGGTCGAGCGAGATCATCAGGTCCCTGCAGAACGGCGCCCTGCAGGAGGCCCGCACGGCGCTCAACCGGCACCTGAGGCGGTCAAGCGGTAAGCCCGTCGCGTCGTTCGCCGAATACGACGAGGCTGAGAAATGGGTTCATTTCGCTGGGGTGTCGCAGGCGCGGGAGGTTCCGTTCGTGCCTGGCAAGGGCAGCTACCCCACCCATGAAAACGACCCGGTGGCCGTGCTGGATCTGTATGAGGAGACCGGTGGTGCGACCGGGTTCTTGACCTGGTACGGCAACCGTAGGTACGGATGGCCCGCCAGCGTGTCGGCCGGTGACGCCGAGAAGATCCCCAACGCCGCGGTCTGGCTGTCGATGGCCACCGGCTACCGCCAGCTCGCCGCGGAAAACCCCGCCTACGCCGCTCAGATGAATCCCCAGCGCACCGCCGACCTCGTCGCCGCCGGCCTCGACATCGACGCCGCCGTCGGCGCACTGAGCAGGCCCGCCTCCACTCCCAACCCCGACGGGTCCCACACCAACAAGCTCTACACCGGGCTCGTCGAGGACTACAAGAACGCCGCCACCGACTTCAACGCGGCTCTGCTGCCATTGCAGAAACAGGCCGTCGACAACAAGGACTACAAGCTCTTCGGCACCGCCGACCAGGCCATCGCCACCCAGCCCGCACCTCCCAACACCGTGCCGTTCTGCACCGGCAGCTCCGGGCAGGGCCCGATCCTCAACCTCCAACGGCCCGCCAACGTCACCTACAGCGGCAACGCCATCCCCATGGCCCGATACGCCCTCCCCGAAGGCTCCCGGCCCACCCTGGGCTACTGCCACCAGGTCGCCTTCACCGACGACCCCATCACCTCGACCCTGTCGGTCACCATGCACCTGCGCATCACCTGGCCCAGCGCCTCCGGCCAGCCCCCGAACCCGCCCCAGACGCTGCGCACCTGGACCAAGACCTGGGAGGTGCCCGGCGTCTGCCGCAGACCCGATTCCAGTCCCGAACCCCCGTCGGCCTGCAACCCCAGCCAGTACTACCTTGATCGCTGGGTCAGTGGCGGCTATCAGCAGTCCTTCGCCGAAACCGCCACCCTCACCGAATACCCCGAGCCCCAGCAGGCCGTTCGCACCCAGGTCGCCCGGTTCCTGACCGGGCGGCAAAAGGGCTACTACGACGCCGTCGTCACCGAGCTGACCACCCCCGGCAAGCCTCTCTTCCAGGCCAACGCCGACCTCACCACCGCCCTGCGCCTGCTGCAGGCCTACACCGCGGCCGGGTTCCCCACCGCTCTCAACGACGACGAACTCCTGCAGGTCCTGTTGCACGGCGCCGAACGCCTGCCCGCCGACACCCCCGGCGACACCACCATCACCACCATCTTCCGCACGGCGCAAAGCGCCTACAACTCCTGCGTCGCCACTTCCGACACGGCCTGCGCCGCCACTCTCAACCCCTTCGCCGGCCAGCAGCACGCCTGGCTGACCAACTGTCTGACCTGGTACAAGAACCAGTTGCCCGTCGCCCGGTGGAGCCAGGACCCGCTGGCCAACACCATCACGGCCTTCGCCTACCACACCGCCGACGCCCTGCGCCTGCGCTACGACCACCACTCCAAGAACCTCAAACAAAACAGCTACACCGAAACCCTCGCCCCCGTCACCACCGCCCACAAACTCCTCGAAACCTACGACACCGTGATTCACACCCCCACTCCATGACCGGCTGACAGCACAGACAACACCAGGCACGCGGTCCGGGGAACGATGGGCGGAGTCATCGGTACCCGTTCTCCCGGCCTGCGGCATAGGCGGATCCGTCATCGGCGGATCCGAAGGAGGATGATCGGTGAGATCGAGCAGAACCCGTGGCGGGTCGGCGGTAGCCCGTCTGGCCAGGGCGATAAGGGTGGTTCTTCCCCTCGTGCTGACAGCGTCGCTGCTGCACGGAACACTCGCGGCGCCCGCGCACGCCGGGCTGTCCCTTGACGGCCAGCAGCGGATCGACACCGTCTTGCACGCGGCCACGATGCGTCTACGCAGTCCGCAGCTTTTCAAGGACGTCGTGCTCAGCCTGCTCCATGTGGCTGAGGTCACCCGCAACCCCGCCGCGAGCGAGGAGCACTACACCCAGGCCATCAAAGCGTCCGAGACCGGAATCGGCGCGAAGCTGGACCGCGCCTATCCCGGAGCCGGCCATGAGGTCGACGCCCTCGTCCGGATCGGCGCCTTGGCGGAGTCCGACCCGGAGTATCGCGAGATCGGTGTGGTGCTGAACGGACTGGTGAACGAACTACCCGCCTCCCCGCAGCGATACGACGACTGGCGGCAGTCCCTCTCCAGCCAGAGGTCCGCCGACGCCGAGGCGGCCGTCGTTCTGCGGGGGCTGAACGAGAAGGCGGCGGCGGCGATCCGGGAGCTGAGCGCGCAGCGGGGTGCCGACCACCCCGCCGTCAGGGCGTGGAACGCCGAGATCGGTGCCGACTCCGGCATCACCGCGAGCGCCACGACCGACGAGCTGCTGCAGAGCTCGCCCCTGAAGGACGCCGTCGACCTTCAAGCAATCATGAAATTCCCGCAGAGCGACCCGAAGCATAAAGAAGAAGTCATCAAGCAGATGAACCAGTTGCTGGCCAAGAGCAACGAGAGCGTCAAGCAGACGGTGAAGGACATCGAGGTTCTGCACAACGGAAGCGACGGCGCCTTCCTCTGGGTCACCTACGCGCCTGCCGCACCACCCAGTGCCTACGACCTGGCGGCGGAACGCGCCAAGACGCGGCAGGAGAGCATCAACGCGGCAGGGGAGGGGCTCAGGCTTCTGACCTCGATCCTCGGGCTGACCAATCCCAAGGAGGCGCAGAAGATGGCCGCCGTCTGTGACGGGGTCATCAAGGTCGCCACCGCCGTCAACGAATACCTCCCCAAGATCGCCGGCAAGGGCTGGCGGGAGGCGGTCTTCTCAACCGGGACGGCGGATCTCGCCAAGACCGTCATCACCACGGTCGTCGCCCTGCTCCCGCTCTTCCAGGCCGGTCAGCCCAGTCCCGAGGAGATGATCCTCAAGCAGGTCGGCGAGCTCCGTCAGCAGGTGGCGGGCCTGCACAACGCGATGAACGAGCAGTTCGCCCGGGTGAACAAGAATCTCAACGTCATCTACACCGAGATGCTGGGCAAGTTCGACGAGGTCCTGAAACTGGAGCAGGTGTCGATCGCCCAGCTCACCCAGATCCAGGGACAGCTCCACACCATCGAGCAGAAGGTGGACACCTGGTCGAGCGAGATCATCAAGTCCCTGCAGAACGAGCAGCTCAAGAATGTCCGGGTGGCGCTGAGCCAGCATCTCCGGTATCGCGAGACCCATCAGCAGCCGATCCCGACCGTGGGAGAGTTCGACAGCACGATGAACCTGGTTCATTTCGCTGGGGTGTCGCAGGCGCGGGAGGTTCCGTTCGTGCCTGGCAAGGGCAGCTACCCCACCCATGAAAACGACCCGGTGGCCGTGCTGGATCTGTATGAGGAGACCGGTGGTGCGACCGGGTTCTTGACCTGGTACGGCAACCGTAGGTACGGATGGCCCGCCAGCGTGTCGGCCGGTGACGCCGAGAAGATCCCCAACGCCGCGGTCTGGCTGTCGATGGCCACCGGCTACCGCCAGCTCGCCGCGGAAAACCCCGCCTACGCCGCTCAGATGAATCCCCAGCGCACCGCCGACCTCGTCGCCGCCGGCCTCGACATCGACGCCGCCGTCGGCGCACTGAGCAGGCCCGCCTCCACTCCCAACCCCGACGGGTCCCACACCAACAAGCTCTACACCGGGCTCGTCGAGGACTACAAGAACGCCGCCACCGACTTCAACGCGGCTCTGCTGCCATTGCAGAAACAGGCCGTCGACAACAAGGACTACAAGCTCTTCGGCACCGCCGACCAGGCCATCGCCACCCAGCCCGCACCTCCCAACACCGTGCCGTTCTGCACCGGCAGCTCCGGGCAGGGCCCGATCCTCAACCTCCAACGGCCCGCCAACGTCACCTACAGCGGCAACGCCATCCCCATGGCCCGATACGCCCTCCCCGAAGGCTCCCGGCCCACCCTGGGCTACTGCCACCAGGTCGCCTTCACCGACGACCCCATCACCTCGACCCTGTCGGTCACCATGCACCTGCGCATCACCTGGCCCAGCGCCTCCGGCCAGCCCCCGAACCCGCCCCAGACGCTGCGCACCTGGACCAAGACCTGGGAGGTGCCCGGCGTCTGCCGCAGACCCGATTCCAGTCCCGAACCCCCGTCGGCCTGCAACCCCAGCCAGTACTACCTTGATCGCTGGGTCAGTGGCGGCTATCAGCAGTCCTTCGCCGAAACCGCCACCCTCACCGAATACCCCGAGCCCCAGCAGGCCGTTCGCACCCAGGTCGCCCGGTTCCTGACCGGGCGGCAAAAGGGCTACTACGACGCCGTCGTCACCGAGCTGACCACCCCCGGCAAGCCTCTCTTCCAGGCCAACGCCGACCTCACCACCGCCCTGCGCCTGCTGCAGGCCTACACCGCGGCCGGGTTCCCCACCGCTCTCAACGACGACGAACTCCTGCAGGTCCTGTTGCACGGCGCCGAACGCCTGCCCGCCGACACCCCCGGCGACACCACCATCACCACCATCTTCCGCACGGCGCAAAGCGCCTACAACTCCTGCGTCGCCACTTCCGACACGGCCTGCGCCGCCACTCTCAACCCCTTCGCCGGCCAGCAGCACGCCTGGCTGACCAACTGTCTGACCTGGTACAAGAACCAGTTGCCCGTCGCCCGGTGGAGCCAGGACCCGCTGGCCAACACCATCACGGCCTTCGCCTACCACACCGCCGACGCCCTGCGCCTGCGCTACGACCACCACTCCAAGAACCTCAAACAAAACAGCTACACCGAAACCCTCGCCCCCGTCACCACCGCCCACAAACTCCTCGAAACCTACGACACCATGACCCGTCCCTCCGCCCGATGAAAGAGACCGGACGGAGCCCCTGGATGGAACCCGTCCACATGACAACCCGGATGCGCGGTCCGTGGCCTTCATTCGCCCCACCGACGTCTGTTCCCCATCTCATCCCGTCCAGGGAGTCAGAGGAATGACCATGCGAAGAGGAACCAATGCCCTGCGAGCGGCGAGCGTGCTGTGTGCGCTCCTGCTCCTCCCGATGGCGCCACCGGCGCAGGCCGCCGGAGGCACACTCGCCAACGCGCCGGCGCTGACCGTATCTGCGGGGAACCTCGCGGATACGGTCAAGGAGCCGGAGCCGGGGACAAAGAAAAAGGAGAAGGCGAAGAAAAAGGAGAAGTTCACGCCCTACACGCCGAACGAGCTCGACCGCGCCCAACTCCCCGACCTGTCGGGCACGCGGAAGGTCGAACCACCGAAGATGCGGCGGCTGGACCGGACTCCCGACGGCTTCCTCAACCTCCCGCAGCAGCCCGCCGCCGCACCCACCACTGACCCGGGAACCAACACGGTGGTGGGAAAACTCGAGGAGGCGATCCTGGAGGCGGGAGGACGGATCCGCGTCAAGGGATGGGCCGCGAACAGCGCCTACCCCGCCAAGACCGTCCAAGTGATCGGCGGCACATCAGGACAGGCGCAGGTCACAAGCTGGGCCAACACCCCGAGGCCGGGCACCCCCTACGGCGACGCGCACGGGTTCAACTTCGACGTCCAGATCCCACCGACCAGAGGGCTGCACCAGGTTTGCGTATCGGCGTTCTACACCACCACCAAGGTCACCAACCTCGGATGCATCGAGTTCGACTCCCGGGCGTTCGGCGCCGTCGAGTACCGGATTCCTCTCGCGGTCGTCGCATCGGGCGCGTACTCCGTGATCGGCGGCTGGATGATCGACCCTTATACCGCCGGTCCCGCGACATTCAGCGGATTCCGGGACAAGCAAGAGTTTTTCCGCGGCTATAGTGCCCCCCTGCCGCGCCCCGACATCGCCCAGGCTTTCCCCACGTTCGGCCCCAATCATGGCTGGGAAGTGTGGATCAAGCATGACGGACTCGAAGGCACCCCCAGTGAGCTCTGTGTGAACGCCGACTCTGGAGGGGTGGGGAAACAGCTTGGCTGCATGACCCAGAACTCCCGGCACGATCCGTTCGGGGCGCTGGACGAAGTGCGCTGGCAGGGCGAGAACATCCTGGTCAAGGGCTGGGCGATCGACCCCGACACCCGCTCGCCGGTAGACGTCTCGATCTTCGCGGACGGCAAGCTGGTCAAGACGGCCCCAGCCTTCCAGCTCCGTACCGACATCCGTGATGTCCATCCGGAGTATGGCGATTCCCGCGGGTTCGAGACGACGATTCCCGCCGCCTTCGATGACCAGAAGATCACCGTCAAGCCGACGAACATCGGCCGTGCCGGTCCTCTCGGAGGCAAGGTGGAGTGGAAGATGAACTACGACGGCTCCTCTGGGCCGTGCCGCTGTATCGGGGAGAACTTCGAGGCGGGCTCGTACGACAAGACCGCCTACTCTTCGTGGGGCGTCGACCATTCCATGTGGATCACCTCGGACAAGTCCCATGTGGTGTCGGGAACCTTCTCGGCCTACGGTCAGAGCCTGCCCGGCGGGGAGTGGACGGAGTTCCTGATCTCGAACAGGACCAAGCTGAAGCTGAAGCGCTCGACGACCTACACGGTGACCTACCGGTACCGGATTCTCGGGCCTGCGAACTCCCAGGTCGAGCACTACTTCCTGGCGCGGACCACCAACGGTGGATATAGCAACGACTGGTGGGGCGGGATGTTGACCGATTCCACCGGCTCCGGGGTGAAAAGCAGATCGGTGACGTTCACCACCGGTGCGTTCGATGACTATTACCTCATCTGGGGCATCCATAACAGCGGCGCCATGACGGTCGACAACATTGTGATCAACGGCCCGGTGGGCTGACGATCCACACCGTCTCAGCGGCATCGGACCACCGGCCGGCCGGACCGTAGCCGCTGGGCAGTGATCTCCACGGGTCACGCGCCCGCGGAGATCACTGCCATGTGCTTCGCGCCCGCTCAGCAAACGATGATCGAGTTCCACTCCACGACCCCGTCCGATCGCTTGATCGGACGGGATTTCGCGTTTTCCACGTCTTGAGGCCGCTGGACGGGTTCCTGCCCCAGCCGGCAGTCTCGGGCAGCTCGGCGCTCTGGCCGTCAGAGTGATCAGTCGACACGACGGAAGGCCGCGCGGTAGTCCCTCGGGCGTCGTCCGGTGTGCTTGGCGAAGAGGGCAGCGAACGTGCTGGGGTCCTTGTATCCGACCGCGGCGGAGATGCCGGCGACGGTTCGGTTCGTGGTCTCAAGGAGGTGGCGGGCGCGACGGACACGCGACGACTGCAGGTACTCCAGCGGGCTCTGGCCGGTCTCGTCCGCGAAGCGCCGCAGCAGCGTTCGAGTGCTGACCTTGAACGTGTCCGACAAAGCGGCGAGGTCGTATCGGGCGGCAAGGTTTTGGTCGAGCCGTCGCATGACCTTGTGGGAGAACTCGTTTCCGGGCTGCGGAAGAAATTGCGCGTCAACGTATGGAGTCTGGGACGATCGCGCATCGTCGACGAGCGCCACCCGTGCGGTTGTCCGTGCCACGCCGGCACCGCTGTGTTGGCGGATCAGATCCAGCGCGAAGTCGTACATGGCACTGAAGGCCGCCGTTGTCGTCACCCCCGTGTCGGTGACGACCAGACGCTCAGGTCGGACGTCAGCGTCCGGACAGCGTCGAGCCAGTTCGTCCGCGAGGAGCCAGGCCGTCGTAGCACGGCGTCGGTTGAGGAGTCCAGCCTCGGCGAGCAGGAACGCACCGACACAGATCGAGACGACGACAGTGCCCGCAGCGGCGTGTGAGCGGATCGCCGCAATTTCAGGGGCGAGGGGTGCGAGCTTCGCGTCCACGTCGAGGCCCGGCACGAGCTCGAACCCTGGCACGACAAGGACGTCTACCTCGCGCAGCGGTGAGACGTCCAACGCCGCACCACCCGATGCGGCGACACGACGACGAGGCGAAACGATCGACACCTCGTATCCGGAGCTGTCCGGTCCGGCAACGTGCGTGGCCATCGTCAAGAGATCGGGTACGCCGAACACCTCGGACGCGAAGCAGCCTGGATAGGCCAGGACACCAACCCGCAGCGCGCTCACGCTCGCCTCCTCACCACCGGCTTCTGGCGAGATTACCCGCATACATGGCGACCTGGCCTCTCACCTTGTGCTGGGGCATCGGTCCACGCTGTCACCATGAGCGCTGCCAGCGGAGGACTTGACGATATGATCACGGACTTCTCCCGCCGACTCGTGGATGTGGAGGGGGTGGTGAAGACGGTGTACGCCGCGGGTTCCGGGCCGGCCGTCGTGTTGATGCCGGAGATGCCCGGCATCAGTCCTGACGTCCTTCGACTGGCACGGTGGGTGCGGGATGCGGGCTTCACCGTCTATGTCCCCTCACTTTTCGGGATCGACGGTGCCTATCCCACGGCCGAGGGCGGTATGGAGGTTGTCCGCCGCGCGTGTGTCAGTGCCGAGTTCCGCGCGTTCGCCGGGGGCGGCACCAGCCCGGTCACGGCATGGCTACGTGGGCTCGCGCGCCAAGCCCATGCCGAATGCGGCGGTCCGGGAGTCGGCGCGATCGGACTGTGCTTCACCGGCAACTTCGCTCTCACGATGGCGCTTGAGCCGGCTGTCATCGCGCCAGTGGTCAACCACCCGTCGCTGCCGCTGGACGACCCTGCCGGACTCGAGATCAGCGACGAGGACGCACGCGCGGTCCGAGACCGCATCGCGCGCGACGGACTGAAGGTTCTTGCCTACCGCTTCGACGACGACCGCTGGTGCACCGGCCAGCGCTTCGCCGCCTACCAGGCGCTCCTTGGCGACGCCTTCGACGGCCGTGTTCTTCCGGGCGGTTCCGCGAACACCAGCCCGCCACCGTTCTTCGGCGACGTGGTCGGGACCCCCCACAGCGTTGTCACCGCCCACCTCGTCGACGAGGACGGACATCCCACGCTGAAGGCCAGGGACGAGATCATCGCCTTCCTGACCGACCGCTTGAGCCCGTTCGAACATTCCGAGACGACATCCGACTGAGCGGCACAACGGTCACCAGCGCAATCGGCGATCAGATCCGGTCGTCGTGGCGTTGTGCGGTCAGTGGCGGGGCGGATCACTCGCGAGGCGGTGGTCTGCTGTCGGCTTTGGGCGGGGCGGGGTCGTGCTCGTCAGGCGTTGTCGTGTCCTGAGGTGCGGGCTCCTCGGGGCGGTCGTGGGTTTGCCGCCGGCTGAGCAGGATGTGCTGGTTGGCCAGGCAGACCATGAGCGCGGTCAGCAGCGTTTGGGCCACGCGGCCGTGCGCGAGCCGGTTCCTGGGGTCGCCGAGATCGATGTGGTGGCCCTTGATCCTGCCGTTGATGTCTTCGGTGTCGGCGAGGAACGCAGAAAGCCCGAGTCCTCGCTGTGGACTCGGGCTTGTCTGTCAGTGACCTGCGGTGGGAGGAACCCGTCAGGCGACGCGGGACGCCGGTGCGGTCCAGGTGTTGCACGCGGCAGGGGAAGCGCCGGCGAAGCCTCGCTGCAGCCAGGCGGCCCGGTTCTTGCCCGTGCCGTGACTGCGTTCCTTGTTGACCTTCTCATCGCCGCTGCCCCGGTAGTGGTCCACGACCTCCTTCCAGTCCTCGCCCCGGTAGTTCTGCGACGACCAGACGCTGGCCATGAACACCGCTCCCAGGCAGTCGGCCTGCAGCTCCAGGCGGCGGCTCTGCGCCAGCGCCTGCGTCTTGGTGCGGGCCGGCATGTCTTTGTAGGCGGTCCACATGCCGGTGAGGTTCTGCACGTGGTGGGCGTACTCGTGTGCGATCAGGTGCAGCATCACCGGGTCGGCCGGTGCTTTGACGGCGTAGTCGCTGATCATGATGACCAGCCGCCGCTCGCTGGTGCAGTAGCGGCCGGTGTTGTACCTGCCCCATGCCGACCCACACGCGCGGCCGGGCTTGGTCATGAACTGGATTGTCGGCTTCTTGAAGGCCAGGCCCGTCTTCTTCAGCTGCTTGGACCATGAGGCGTTCAAGCAGCCCAGCATCGCCGTCAGGTGCTTTTTCGTGGCGGCGACGCTGCCGGAGTCTTCGGGGTGCTGAGCGCAGGGCAGCGTCAGCTTGCCGCTGCGATACAGCGGATTATGGGTCAACGCCTTGGTGCCGGTGGGAACCGGCGTGCCGACACTGGCGCCGGCGTGGGCGGTACCGGTAAGCAGCAGGCCAACCAGAACCCCGGCCAGCAGGGCGATATGGGGGGTACGCATGAAGCAGAACTGTACAGAAGGGACGATAGACGCTAGAGGCCGTCAGGTGCATGGTTCTTGATTCGATCCCGATGGATCGTCGGGATCAAGCGCCGTACGCCCCTCACTGGAACCGGTCAGCCGGGGCATTGAGCAGCCGCGTGTACCACCCCGCGTCGTGCTGGCTGACCTTCCGAATGAACATCGAACACCGGCATCGAGGTGTTGCGGTGGCCGACCAGGCGGGAGATGTTTTCCAGGGGGATATCGGAGTCCGACAGCAGCGAGACGAAGCTGTGGCGCATCTCATGGGCGTTCACTCCTTCTCGTTCAGGTCGGCCTTCTTGAGTACGGACCGGAACGAGCGCCGGACGTTGTGCGCGTCGAGCTCCGTACCGACCTTGGACGCGAACACGAGGTCGTTGTCCTGCCAGTTCTTCCCTGCTGCCTTGCGGGCCACGTCCTGGTGCTCACGGTGAAGCTTGAGAGCGTCCACGCAACGCCGTGGCATGGCCGGCGTGCGTCGGGACTTGCGGGTCCAGGATTGCTCCGTGCCACCCGGCGACTACGCGCCGACTGTCGACCCCGTCACGCTGCCGGTCACCTTCGCGGTGGTGTTCGTCGTCAACGGCCTGCTGGAGGAGGTCTTCTACATACGGCGCCCCGAAAAGTCCTGATTGGCGTAAGTCAAAAATGCATCCTAAGATCCGCTACCGGTATCCAGAGCCTTTTTGAACCGCCGATTCAAGGAGTCCATGTGACGCTGCTCAGCAGGCGAAGCTTTCTTCAGGCGAGTACCGCGATGGTACCCGCGGCCGTGTTCGGCGCGCCGCCTGTGCGGGCTAGCAGCGCCCCGGCGGTGGAGGTGTCCGGGGTCGCGCCCGCCGCGCTCGCCGGGTTCGACCGGGTCCTGAAGACCTACATCACTGAGCGCGACATCTCCTGTGCTCAGCTCGCCATCGTCAAGAACGGCAAGCTCGTCCTGGCGCGTGGTTACCGGTACTCCAGCGACGGCCGGGCCGTCCCCGTGGTGTCGCCCACCTCGCTTTTCCGGATCGCGAGCCTGAGCAAGCACATCACCGCCACCGCCATCATGCGCCTGGTCCAGGACGGCAAGCTAACCCTGGGCGCCTCGGTGGCCGGCCTGCTCGGCCTGTCCACCGCGGCGGATCCCCGGCTGGCCAGTGTGACGGTACTACGGCTGCTGCAGCACACCGGCGGCTGGGACAGCGCCATCTCGAAGGACTATCTGTATCTGGACCACGTGATCGCCGGCGCGCTCGGCGTACCGCTGCCGATCACCCAGGACCACATCATCGCGTATGCGAGCAGCCGCCCGCTCGACTTCGCCCCCGGCAGCCGCTACGCGTACAGCAACTACGGCTACATGCTGCTCGGCCGGATCGTCGAGAAGGTCTCCGGTCAGAGCTACGAGTCCTACGTCAAGCAGAAGCTGCTGGCGCCCGTCGGCATCACCCGGTTGAAGCTCGGTCGTACGCTCCGCGCCGAGGCCGCGCCCGGCGAGGTGTTCTATGAGTCGCGTTTCACCAGTAAGACCGTCACGGATCCTACGGGCGCCGTGGTACCCACCCCGTACGGCGGCTTCAGCATGACCAACCGCGGCCCCGGCGGCGGCTGGCTGGCCTCCGCGGTGGACCTGGTCAGGTTCGCGGGGATCTTCAACGCGGCCGGTCCGGTGCTCAACGCGACCTCCATCGGCAAGATGTTCGCCAAGCCGGAGATCGGCGTCACCTCGAGCGGTTCCTGGTACGGCGCGGGCTGGTGGGTGCGCCAGGTGACCGGGCACCTCAACACCTGGCACGACGGCTCGCTGCCCGGCACCTACACCTATCTGGCCCGGCTGCAGAACGGCTTCACCTACGCCGCGCTGTTCAACCGCCGGGAGGAGAGCGGCAGCCTCGACTTCGACGTGCTGAGCCCGCAGATCAACGCCGAGATCGGCAAGGTCACCACCTGGCCCACCACCGACCTCAGCTCCCGTTACTTCTGAGCGGCTCTCCCGCACCCGCCGGGCCGGTCACGGTTACGACGGGGGCGGGTCCGGCGGTCGGACACGGATCGAGGTGGTGCTGTCATCGGCGAAAGCGCTCCTCACGCTCTCGGGGGAGGCGCTTTACGGCACCTTCGAGCGAGTCGGGCTGGGGCCGGGTTCTTTCGTGAAAGGCCGAGTCGGCCATGCTCGCGGGCGTCGTCTGAGATCAGTGGGCGCCGTCGACGGAGTGGAAGCGGATGTCGTGGCTGCCGGCGTCTGCGGCCGCGAAGCGCAGCAGGCGGATGCCCTCCTCGGTCACGGCGGCCTCGTCGCGTCTTCCCAGAGGTTCGAAAAGCTTGACGACCAACGTCGCCGTACCCTCCTTGTCGCGTTTGATGGCCCAGAGTCCGCGCACGAAGCCGTCCACGGTCATCGCCGCCTCGACGATGGTGTGCTTGCGCTGCTCGTCGGTCATCAGGCGGGTCCGATCGGCGTGGGCGAGCACCACGTTGTCGAGCGCGGCCAGGAAGCGGACCGGCGCGGGAACGTCCGGACCGGATCTGTCCGTAGATCACGCCGCGGCTCATGCTGACACCGTCCTCCGCGACGGTGCCCCGCACATGTCAATGAGCGACGTGGAAGCGCGGGGAGTACATCGGGGGCACGCGACTCGTATGGCGTCGCCGAGCACGGATGCCGTGCGGACCTGATGGCGTGCGGACCTGATGGCGTGCGGCGGACACTACGCGGTGGCTGGTCGCCGGGCGGGACGGTACGGCCTCAACACCGCTGAGCTGGGCGACCACAGTGATCCCCAAGAGTTTCACAAGTGGCCTCTGTGATTTTGAGCGAGCACATTCCAATCGGGGAAAGGGCTCCTCCGAGATGACCGACTTCGACATGACCGCTCGCCGGCTCGACAACGGCGAGCCCGCCGCCGTCACCGGTGGCATGGCCCCGAACGTCGACCGGCTCAACTTCGACTGACGCGACGCCGTCGTCTCGTCCCTGCCATAGTCGGTCGGTATCTGTGGGGTGCCTGCGCGGGCGTCCCCCACACCCCGGAAAACCGGCCGGCCTTCCCCACGACCGCTTCCACCGGCTGTCGTCGATCCGCCCCTTCCTGCCGACACGGCGGGACGGACGCCGAGCGACTTCTGTACTCCTGTGGCGGCGTTTCACATCTCCAGCAAAGGCACCACTGTTTCCGGCCCCTGGCGTGTACCCCCTGGATGACGTCCCCTACGACAGCTGAGCATGCGACGCGTCTCGGATTCATACGTCTGCTTACCCTGCGGAAGGACCATTTCCTGTGCGCGCCGACGAGACGGCACATAATCCAACGAGCAATTCCGATGAGCGGATCGCGATCGTCGGAGTGTCCTGCCGGCTTCCCAAGGCGCCGAATCCGGAGGCGTTCTGGCGGTTGCTCCGGGATGGTGTGGACGCACTGACGCCCGTGCCCGAGGGCCGGTGGGACATTGAGCCGGGAGATGACACCTCTCCGGATCACGCGGGTGTCCGGCACGGTGGATTCCTCGACGGGGTCGCCGAGTTCGACGCGGGCTTTTTCGGGATTTCGCCCCGTGAGGCCGTCGTCATGGATCCCCAGCAGCGGTTGATGCTGGAGCTGGCCTGGGAGGCGCTCGAAGACGGGGGCATCCTCCCCGCATCCCTGGCCGGTAGCCGGACGGCGGTTTTCGTCGGGGCGACAGGGGATGAGTACGCCCGGTTGCTGGATCGGCAGGGAACCGCCGCCATCTCTCAGCACACCCTGACGGGGCTGAACCGGGGCCTCATCGCCAATCGCGTGTCGTACGCCCTGGGGTTGCGGGGGCCCAGCCTGACGGTGGACGCCGCGCAGGCTTCGTCCCTGGTCGCCGTCCATCTGGCGGTCGAGAGCCTGCGGAGCGGGGAGTCGGCTCTCGCGCTGGTGGGCGGGGTGAACCTCGACATCCTGCCGGAGGGGACCCTGGCTGCGGCAAGGTTCGGTGGTCTGTCCGCGGATGGCCGTTGTTTCACCTTCGATGCCCGCGCGAACGGGTTCGTACGCGGCGAGGGCGGGGTCGTCGTCGTGCTCAAGCCGCTGGCTCGCGCGTTGGCGGACGAGGACCGGATCTACTGCGTGATCCGGGGCAGCGCGGTGAACAACGACGGTGCCACCGATGGGCTGACCGTGCCCGACACCGACGCCCAGGCGGACGTGCTGCGGCGCGCGTGCGCGCGGGCCGGTGTCTCGCCCGTACAGGTGCAGTACGTGGAGTTGCACGGCACCGGGACCAGGCGCGGCGATCCGATCGAGGCCGCCGCCCTCGGTTCGGCGGTAGGCGCCTTTCGCCCGGTGGACAGCCCGCTCGTCGTCGGGTCCGTCAAGACGAATGTCGGTCATCTGGAGGCGGCCGCCGGAATCGTGGGCCTGCTCAAAGTCGCCCTGAGCATCGAGGCGCGGACGTTGCCGGCGAGTTTGAACTTCAAATCGCCTTCTCCGGCCATCCCGCTCGACGAGCTGAATCTGCGCATGCGGACGGCTTCGGGTCCCTGGCCTCATCCGGATCGGCCCCTGATCGCCGGCGTCAGCTCGTTCGGGATGGGAGGTACCAACGCTCATGTGATCATGGAGGAGGCGCCGCCGGTCGCTGAGCCCTCGTCGGCCGGCCTCGTGGAGGACCCTGGCGGGCCGGGGGTGGTGCCCTGGGTGGTCTCGGGCCGGTCGGAGGCGGCGTTGGCCGCGCAGGCCGCCCGGTTGGCGGAGTGCGTCGAGGCCGATCCCGGGCTGCGTCCCGTGGATCTGGGCTACAGCCTCGCGACCACGCGTACCGCCTTCGAGCATCGGGCGGTGGTGTTGGGGAGCGAGCGCGGCGACCTTCTCCGTGGCCTGACCGCGCTGGCCGGGGACGCCGCGACGCCCAACCTCGTGCGGGGCACGCCCGTGCCCGGCAAGACCGTGTTCGTCTTCCCCGGCCAGGGGTCCCAGTGGGCCGGCATGGCCGTCGAACTCTCCGAAGCCTCCGCCGCGTTCGCCGGGGCGCTCGACGAGTGCGCCGAGGCCCTGGCTCCACATGTTCGCTGGAACCTCGGTGAGGTACTCCGTGATCCCGCCGCTCTCCAGTCCGTCGAGGTCGTGCAGCCCGCTCTGTTCGCGGTGATGGTCTCCCTCGCCCGGCACTGGGAGGCGCACGGGGTGCACCCCGAGGCCGTGGTCGGGCATTCCCAGGGTGAGATCGCCGCGGCCTGCGTCGCCGGTGCGGTGAGCCTGGCGGACGCCGCCCGGATCGTGGCCCTGCGCAGCCGGGCCCTCACCCGCCTCGCCGGTACGGGCGGGATGGCCTTCCTGGGGCTCCCCGCCGACGAGGTCCGCGGCGAGTTGGCCGGTCGGCGCGGGCGTCTGGCCGTCGCCGCCGTCAACGGCC
Source organism: Streptosporangium sp. NPDC002607 (assembly GCF_053592655.1). Classification (NCBI taxonomy): domain Bacteria; kingdom Bacillati; phylum Actinomycetota; class Actinomycetes; order Streptosporangiales; family Streptosporangiaceae; genus Streptosporangium; species Streptosporangium sp. NPDC002607. The sequence goes on along the minus strand of NZ_JBSFWD010000010.1, from coordinate 8,722 downwards.
CCGCCGCGACCGTCGTGTCCGGAGACGCCGACGCCGTCGCCGAGATAGTGGCGGACCTGCAAGCCAGGGGAGTCCACGCGCGGGTCATCGCGGTCGACTACGCCTCCCACTGCGCACATGTGGAGGTGCTACGGGAGCCGATCCTCGACGGGCTCGGTTCGATCAAGCCGTCTTTTGGCCGGGTCCCTTTCCATTCGACCGTCACCGGCGAGATCATGGATACCGCCGGGCTCGACGCCGACTACTGGTATCGGAACCTTCGCCGGCCGGTCGACTTCGAACACGCGGTCCGCGGTCTGCTGGCCGCGGGATACCACCGCTTCATCGAGATCAGCCCGCACCCCGTACTGACCACCGCGATCATGGACACGGCCGCTGACGCGGATTCCCCTGTCGCCGTCATCGACTCACTGCGTCGTGACGACGGCGGCTCCGCTCGCTTCCGAACCTCACTCGCCCACGCTCACGTCAGCGGCGCACCGGTCGACTGGACCACCACACTCACCGCCGGCCGGCGGGTCTGCCTGCCGACCTATGCCTTCCAGCGCCGGTCGTACTGGCCCGGCGCGGTGGCGCGGCCCGCCCGCGTCGCGGCGGCGGGGGACGGGGCCGGCGAGCTCCGGCCGGTCGATCGGACGCCGGACGTCCCCGGTACGGAGACCTCGCCGCTCTCCGGCCGGCTGACCGCGGCGAACGCGGAGGAGCGGCCGCGGGTCCTGCTGGAGTTCGTGCGGGCACACACCGCGGCGGTCATGGGCCATGCCGGTCCGGACGCCGTCGAGCCCGGGCAGATGTTCAAGGACCTGGGGTTCGACTCGCTCATGGCGGTCGAACTCGGCAACCGGCTGACCGACGCGGCCGGGCTGCGACGCGATGCCACGCTCGTCTACGCCCATCCCACCCCCGAAGCGCTCGCCCGCCACCTCGGCGAGGCGGTGCGGGGCGGCGGCCGCACGGGAGCAGCGCGGGACGAGGACGCGGAGGTCAGAGCCGGCGAACCGATCGCGATCATCGGAATGGCCTGCCGTTATCCGGGCGGTGTCGGTTCACCGGAGGATCTGTGGCGGCTGGTGGCGGACGAGGTCGACGCGACGGGGCCGTTCCCGCCCGATCGAGGGTGGGACCTGAGCCGGCTGTACGACCCGCGGCCGGGAGTGCCGGGCCGGACCTATGTCCGGCGTGGCGGTTTCCTCGACGCCGCCGCCTTCGACGCCGACTTCTTCGGGATCGGCCCCCGCGAGGCCGCCGCGATGGATCCCCAGCAGCGGCTGCTGCTGGAGGTCGCCTGGGAGGCGTTCGAACGGCCCGGCATCGATCCGGCCACGCTGCGTGGCGCACCTGTCGGGGTGTTCGTCGGCGCCGGAGCCCAGGAGTACGGCCCGCGCCTGTACGAACCGGCGGAGGGCCACAACGGTTACCTGCTGACCGGGAACTCGCCCAGCGTCGCGTCCGGGCGGATCGCGCACACGTTCGCCTTCGAAGGCCCGAGCATCACGGTCGACACAGCCTGCTCCTCCTCCCTGGTCGCCATGCACCTCGCCTCCCAGGCCCTGCGTCAGGGCGAATGCTCGATGGCACTGGCCGGTGGTGCCGCCGTCTTGTCCAGCCCCGGATTGTTCGTCGAGTTCAGCATGCAGCGGGGGCTGTCCCACGACGGCCGGTGCAAGCCCTTCGCCGCCCAGGCCGATGGCACCGCCTGGGGGGAGGGCGTCGCTCTCGTACTCATGGAGCGCCTGTCCGATGCCCGGCGTCTGGGTCACCAGGTGCTCGCGGTGATCCGGGGATCGGCGGTGAACCAGGACGGCGCGAGCAACGGTCTGACCGCGCCGAACGGGCTGTCGCAGCAGCGTGTGATCAGGCAGGCGCTGACGGCCGCCGGGCTCGGCGAAGGCGACGTGGACGCGGTGGAGGCCCACGGCACCGGTACCACCGTGGGCGACCCGATCGAGGCCCAGGCCATCATCGCCACCTATGGCCAGAACCGGCCGGTCGATCAGCCGCTGTGGCTGGGGTCGATGAAGTCCAACATCGGCCATACCCAGGCCGCGGCCGGGGTCGGCGGTGTGATCAAGATGGTCATGGCGATGAAGCGTCGCATCCTGCCCAAGACCCTGCACGTCGACGAGCCCAGCCCGCACGTCGACTGGGCGGGTGGGGCCGTGTCGCTGCTCACCGAACCGCGGCCGTGGCTCCCGTACGGGCGGCCGCGGCGGGCGGCGGTGTCGTCCTTCGGGATCAGCGGCACGAACGCGCACCTCATCTTGGAGGAGCCGCCGTCGGTCGCCGAACCCACGGCGGCTGACTCCACGGACGTGGGCACAGCGGAGCATCGTGCGCTGCCTTGGCTCCTGTCGGGCAAGTCCGAGGGGGCGCTGCGTGCGCAGGCCGCTCGACTGGCGGAGTTCGTCCGGGCCGATCCGGAACTGCGGCCGGTCGACGTGGCCTACAGCCTGGCCACCGCCCGCGCCGTGTTCGAGCATCGCGCGGCGGTGATGGGAGGCGAACACGCGGACTTCCTCCCCGGCCTGACCGCGCTGGCCGAGGGAGTCGCGGCCCCCAACGTCTCCCAGGGCGTGCCCGCGCACGGCAGGACGGTGTTCGTCTTTCCCGGGCAGGGCTCTCAGTGGGCGGGCATGGCCGTCGAACTGGCCGAACACTCACCGGTCTTCGCCGAGGCGCTCGCCGAGTGCGCGGACGCCCTGGCTCCGTACGTTCCGTGGGACCTGCATGAGGTGCTTCACGATGCAGGCGCTCTGGCCCGTGTGGACGTCGTGCAGCCCGCCCTGTTCGCCGTCATGGTGTCCTTGGCCCGGAACTGGGAGGCCCATGGCGTTCGCCCGGACGCGGTCGTCGGTCATTCCCAGGGGGAGATCGCCGCGGCGTGTGTCGCGGGAGCCCTGTCCTTGGCGGACGCCGCGCGTGTCGTCGCCCTGCGCAGCCGGGCACTGACCGCGCTCGCCGGTACCGGCGGCATGGCGTTCCTGGGCGTGCCGGCTGATCGTGTCCGCGAGGAACTGGCCGGTTGGCGAGGGCATCTGTCGGTGGCCACGGTCAACGGTCCGGCCGCCACCGTAGTGTCGGGGGACGCGGACGCGGTCGAGGAGATCATGGCCGTCTACCGGGCCAGAGGGGCGCAGGCCCGGAGGGTCGCGGTGGACTACGCCTCTCACTGCCCGCACGTGGAGGCTCTTCGTGAGCCGATCCTCGAAGCGCTCGCCGCGATAGCGCCACGGGCGGGGCGGATCCCGTTCTACTCCACCGTCACAGGCGAGGTGCTGGACACCGCGGGACTGGACGCGGGCTACTGGTATCGCAACCTGCGCCATGGTGTGGAGTTCGAGCGTACGATCCGTACCCTGATCCAGGATGGACACGACCGTTTCGTCGAGGTCAGCCCGCATCCGGTGCTGACCGGTGCGATCGAGGACACGGCGGTCGACGCGGGAGCCACCGTCGCGGTCATCGAGTCGCTACGCCGCCAGGAGGGCGGGCCGGCGCGGTTCAGCGCCTCGCTCGCCGACGCCTGGGTCAGCGGCGCGCCGGTCGACCCGATGCCGCTCCTCGGAGCCGGACGCCGCCGCGATCTGCCGACGTACGCGTTCCAGCGCCGGTCCTACTGGCTGACTCCCGCCCTCGGTGCGGGCGACGTGACGCGGGCAGGGGTGGATGCGGCGGACCATCCGTTGCTGGGCGTGGCGGTGGAGGTGGCCGACGGCGCCGGTGTCATCCTCACGGGTTCGTTGTCGCGAAGCGCGCACCCGTGGCTGGCCGATCACGCGGTGCTGGGCCGGGTGCTGCTGCCGGGCGCCGCGTTCGCGGAACTGGCGCTGCACGCGGCGGACCGTCTGGACTGTGGGGGGATCGAGGAGCTGACACTGGAGGCGCCGCTGGCGGTGCCGGATGAGGGCGGGCAGGTGTCCGTCCAACTCCTCATCGCCGGACCCGGCGATGAGGGGCGGCGCTCGTTCACGATCCATTCTCGCCGGGGCGGGGCCTCGGCGGACGGGGACCGGTGGACGCGGAACGCCTCCGGAGTGCTGGCACCCCTGATCGTCGGCAAGGAGGAGCACCTGGCGGTGTGGCCGCCCGCAGGCGCGACGGCGATGGCGCTCGACGGAGCGTACGAGCGGCTGGCCGAGCGGGGATACGGTTATGGGCCGGCTTTTCAGGGGGTGCACGCGGTCTGGCGGCGGGGCGAGGAGATCTTCGCCGAGGTGCGGCTGCCCGAGCCGGTGGTCAGCGACGGCTACGGAATTCACCCGGCGCTGCTGGACGCGGCCCTGCAGACGATCCTCGTAGCCGGCGTGGGTGCCGACGCCGTACGATTGCCGTTCTCCTGGAGCGGGGTGCGCCTGTTCGCCACAGGGGCGCGGACGTTGCGCGTCCGGGTGTCCCCTACGTCCGCTGACGCCGTCAGCCTGGTCTGCGCCGACTCGGGCGGGGCGCCGGTCGCGCTGGTGGAGGAGCTCACGCTCCGGCCCGTGAGCGCGGAGCAGCTGGGCCTCCTCGACCGTCCCGTTGCCGGTGAGGGGCGTGACGAGGGGATGCACCTGCTCGCCTGGACGCCGATCGACGCGGTCGAGACGCCGATGAACACCGCCTCGGACACCGCCTCGACCTGGGGGGTCGTACGGCTCGGCGCCGACGGGCAGGACCGCCCGGGGACGGAGCCGCTTGCCGGCCTTCCGTCCGGTCGACGGTTCGCCGGTCTGGATCAGCTGCGCGCGTGGCTCGACGATCACCCGGTCCCCACCGGACCAGGCGTGGTGGTCGCCGTGGTGGACGCGGACAGGAACTGGGAGAGCGCCTCCGCGGCCGCCGGCCGTGTCGAAAACGTGCTGAGCCTGGTGCGGGGCTGGCTCGCTGACGAGCGGTTCGACGGGTCGCAGCTGGTGGTGGTGACACGCGGTGCGGTCGCGGCGCTTGACGGCGAGAGTGTCAGCGACGTGGCGGCCGCGGTGTGGGGGCTGGTCCGTACCGCGCAGACCGAGAATCCGCAGCGGCTGGCGCTGATCGACGTGGACGGACGTCAGGCGTCGGACGCCGCGCTGCCGGGTGCGATCGGGACCGCGTCGACGGGAGGCGAGTCCCAGCTCGCGGTTCGTGAGGGGCGGCTGCTGGCGGCACGGGTGGTCCCGTATCCGGCTCAGAGGGGTGCGCTGGTGCCGCCGGGGCGGAGCGGCTGGCGGCTGGAGGTGACCGAGCAGGGCGGTCTGGACGCCCTGGCGTTGGTCGGCCGCCCGGAGTTGGTCGGTGGGCTGGAGTCCGGGCAGGTCCGTGTCGCGCTGCGGGCGGCCGGGCTGAACTTCCGGGATGTGCTCATCGCACTGGACATGCTGGCCGACCGCAGGGTGCTCCGGGAGGGTGCCGGAGTCGTTGTCGAGGTCGGCGCGGAGGTCACGGGAGTGCGGCCGGGCGACCGGGTGATGGGGTTGTTCCCGAACGGCGCCGGGCCGGTGACGGTGACGGATCAGCGCCTGGTCGCCCGGATACCGGGAGGCTGGTCGTTCGCGCAGGCGGCCGGGGTGCCGGTGGTGTTCCTGACCGCGTTCCACGGGCTTGTGGACCTGGCCGGACTGAGGCCGGGGGAATCGCTCCTGGTTCACGCGGGAGCCGGCGGTGTGGGCATGGCGGCGATCCAGCTGGCCCGGCATCTGGGTGCGGAGGTCTACGCGACCGCGAGCGACGGCAAGTGGGACATCCTGCGCGGCCTCGGGGTGGACGACGGGCGGATCGCCTCCACCCGGGACCTGGCCTTCACCCAGCGTTTCCGGCGAGCCACCGGCGGTCGCGGTGTGGATGTGGTGCTGAACTCACTGGCGCGGGAGTTCGTCGACGCCTCCCTCGATCTGCTGCCCCGTGGGGGCCGTTTCATCGAGATGGGCAAGACCGACCTACGCGACCCCGACGAGATCGCCAGGGCCCATCCCGGCGTCGCCTACCAGGCGTTCGACCTGTTGCGGCTGGAACCCGATCGTGTTCAGCGGATGCTCGTGGAGCTGGTCGGGCTGTTCGAACGGGGAGTGCTCCAGCCGTTGCCGGTGACCTGCTGGGATATCCGGCAGGCTCCGCAGGCCTTCCGGTTCATGAGTCAGGCCCGTCATGTCGGGAAGATCGTGCTCACGGTGCCCGCGCCGTTCGACCCGGAGGGTACGGTTCTGATCACCGGTGGAACCGGGACGCTGGGCTCGTTCGTGGCCCGGCACCTCGTCCGCCGGCACGGCGCCCGCAGGCTCCTGCTGACCAGCCGGCGCGGACCGGACGCCGAAGGGGCCTCGGAACTGGCGGCGGAACTCGGCGCACTCGGCGCGCGAGTGGAGATCGTCGCATCCGACATCGGCGACCGCGACGCTCTGGCCGGCCTGCTCGCCGGACGCGAGCTGACCATGGTGGTCCACGCCGCGGGCGTGTTGCGCGACGGTGTCATCGGCTCCCTGACATCGGAGCGGTTCTGGGAGGTGTGGCGCCCGAAGGCCCAGGCGGCCTGGATCCTGCACGAGCTCACCCGCGATCAGGACCTGACCGCGTTCGTCATGTTCTCCTCCGCCCTCGGTACGCTGGGCGGCCCCGGGCAGGCCAACTACGCCGCCGCCAACGCCTACCTCGACGCCCTGGCCCATCACCGCCATACCCGTGGCCTGCCCGGCCTCTCCCTCGCCTGGGGACTGTGGGAACAGGGCAGTGGTATGACAGGGGGCCTCACCAGCACCGACCTGCGGCGGATGACCCGCTCGGGCCTCAAACCCCTCACCGCCGAGTCCGGGCTCGCCCTGTTCGACAGGGCGTTGTCGACCGGCGATCCGTTCCTGCTGCTCACGGAGTTCGACGGGGCGGCGCTGGTCGCCGCGGCCCGTGAGGGGACCGTGCCGCCGCTGCTGCGGGGGCTGGTCCGCACACCGGCCCGGCGCACCGCCGGTGCCGCCGCTCCATCAGGCACCGTCTCGCTCGCCGAACAGCTCGCCGGGCTGACCGAAGTCGCCCAGCACGGCCTGTTGCTCGACATGGTCCGCGGTCACGTGGCCGCCACCCTCGGGCACGCCGACTCCGCCGGCGTCGACGTCCGCCGCGCGTTCAAGGAGGTCGGCTTCGACTCCCTGTCCGCGGTCGAACTTCGCAACCGCCTCAACACGGCCACCGGCCTGCGCCTCCCCTCCAGCCTCATCTTCGACCACCCGACTCCGGAGGCGGTCGCGCTCCACCTGCACGCCACGGTCGCCGGGCCCACCGCTGAGGCCGACCCGGAGGAGAGCGCCGTACGCGCCACGCTCGCCGCCATTCCGCTGTGGAAGCTACGTGAAACCGGACTGATGGAGCAGTTGCTGGCCCTCGCCAACGGTTCACCGGCACACGACACCGTGCGAATTCCGAGTACCGACGACATCGACGCCATGGACCCCCGTGACCTTCTAGAACTGGCCCACGACTATTCCTCGTGGCCGGGTGAATCGGAGAGTTGAGATGAAGGCATCCGACGAAGAGCTCGTCGAGGCGCTGCGCCGCTCTCTGAAAGAGATCCAGCGGCTGAAGCAGGCCAATCAGCGTTCGGCCGACCGGGCACGCGAACCGATCGCCATCGTGGGCATCGGTTGCCGTTATCCGGGCGGGGTGCGCTCGGCGCGGGATCTGGGGCGGTTGGTCGCGGACGGGGTGGACGCACTCGGGGCGTTTCCCGTCAACCGAGAGTGGGACCTTGACGCCTTGTTCCATCCGGATCCTGATCACGCCGGAACCACGTACGCGCGAGAGGGAGGGTTCCTGCACGACGCGGATGGGTTCGACGCGGAGTTCTTCGGCATCTCGCCCCGTGAGGCGCTGGGGATGGATCCGCAGCAGCGGTTGCTGCTGGAGGTCGCCTGGGAGACGCTCGAACACGCGGGCATCGACCCGGCCGGCTTGCGCGGCACCGCGACAGGGGTGTTCGTCGGAGCTCTGACCTCCGAGTACGGCCCCCGCCTGCACGAGCCGACCGCGGGCTACGACGGCTACCTGCTGACCGGGAGCACCCTCAGCGTGGCGTCCGGCCGCATCGCGTACACACTGGGCTTGGAGGGGCCGGCGATCACGGTGGACACCGCGTGTTCCTCCTCGCTGGTGGCGATCCATCTGGCCGTTCAGGCGTTGCGCCGGGGTGAGTGCGAGCTGGCGCTGGCCGGCGGTGTCACGGTCATGGCGACCCCGGGGATGTACGTGGAGTTCGCGCGACAGCGGGGGCTGGCGCCCGATGGGCGGTGTAAGTCGTTCGCCGCGGCGGCCGATGGGACCGGCTGGGGCGAGGGCGCCGGGATGCTGCTGCTGGAGAGGTTGTCCGATGCCCGTCGTCTGGGTCACCCGGTGCTGGCGGTGATTCGGGGGACGGCGGTGAACCAGGACGGGGCTTCCAACGGACTGACGGCTCCTAGCGGTCCTTCGCAGCAGCGTGTCATTCGTGCTGCTCTGGCGGAGGCGGGGTTGGCCGCCGCGGAGGTGGACGCGGTGGAGGCGCACGGGACCGGGACCACGTTGGGCGATCCGATCGAGGCGCAGGCGATCCTCGCCACCTATGGGCAGGACCGGCCGGCCGATCGGCCGTTGTGGCTGGGGTCGCTGAAATCCAACATCGGCCACACCATGGCCGCCGCCGGCGTGGGCGGTGTGATCAAGATGGTGGTGGCGATGGAGCGGGGGGTGTTGCCGAGGACGTTGCATGTGGATGAGCCGAGTCCGCATGTGGACTGGTCTGCGG